>JAZRNC010000267.1:0-9004 GCA_045647965.1 Eubacteriales bacterium
CATTCGTGTGGTCGCGATGCTTCTCACCGCTGTCCTCTTTCTCGCCGGAACTCTTTTCATCTCGCTCAAAATGATGTGTTCCGACGCTTCACCGTCTGCCCAAAGAATGTTCGTTACCACAATTCTTGAAACCGGACAGCTGAAATTCCTTGCCTCGTGGTTCCTCAGTGCCGAGGAAATTCAAGCAATCGTCAATACGAACTCAATGAAGGAATTCAACGAAGAGGTAGACGACAGCCTCATCAATGTCGGTGCTTCGGGAAGCTTTGATTTTTCCACAGGAAACTCACCCGATGCCGGTAAGCCGATCGAAATTATCGAAATATCCGGTCCCTCCTTCTTCGGTACAATGCTCATCGTCAAGGATCCGTCAAAGGTAAGTCTTGCCACCATTTATCCCTGGAAAGCAGAAGGTGTTACCCTTGATAAACTCGTTAAGGACAGCGGAGCCATCGCCGGAATAAACGCCGGTCTCTATAATTCATACAATAACTCCGGCGGTACCCCGTATGGCGTTGTCGTCAGCAACGGAGAATTGCTTATGAACTCCCCACAGGAATTCCCGGGGCTTGTCCTCATTGGTCTTACGGAAGACAATATCCTGCAGATCATCAATATTGATAAGATGAGCAAACAGGATGTCATCAATCTCGTGAAGGAAAAGAAGATCCGCGATGCCGTCACGTTCCAGGAGGAAAGCAGCGACGCAAACAACCACTTCGTTCCCCTCGTTATCAATGGTGAAGCGAGAGAACTCAATGGAATGGGCAGTGGACTAAACCCGCGTACTGCCATTGGTCAGCGTGCTGACGGTGCTCTCCTTCTGTTCGTTACCGACGGACGCGGAAAATCCGGTCACCTCGGCGCATCGGCTTCGGATCTCATCAACGTAATGCTGGAATACGGAGCTGTGAACGCCGCCAACCTCGATGGCGGAAGCTCCTCCTGCATGTATTACGGAGATGAATACCTTATGACGAGTGTAACCTTCTATTACACAAACTCCTCTTGGAAGCTTCCCTTCGCATTCGTAGTCAAGGAATAATACAAAAAATACTGTTACATTTAATAAGGGTAGGGAGAAGAACTTTTTTCGGAAAATTTCTTCTCCCTACCCTTATTCTCTCCCACTTTTCAAAAAACTCCAAGGAAAAGGTGATGTGCGACAGAAATATCGTTATGTTTATACCTGTCTGTACCATAATCTATTCTTATCCCTCTTTCCAATGTTTTCAGAAAAAACTACTCGGGGGAGTGATCTTTCTTCAAAAAAATCACTCCCCCGAAAATTGTCAATTACGACACTTTTTTATTTTATCGGTTCAGATAGAGAATCGGAATCGCGCTCCAGCCGTGGCAAAGACTGCCCGCATCCTTGAACGCCGCAGCCCCTTCAATAGTCTCCCAGAACGACGTAGCGCCCGCATCCAGCATGAATTTATAATCCCTACGGATCTCATCAAGAACAACGTCAAAGTATGATTCTTCATTCGTCATAATAAGAGCGTTGTACTTGGAAATTTTGTTACTGAGAGAACATGGAACGAGTTTTCCGTCAACAAGCATTTTGCAAATGTGCTCTGCCTCGGCTCCTTTTACTACACCCGCAAGGATCGCCAATGAGTTCGCAAGCTCGGTATACTGTTCTTTTCCCTCCAGCATTGAGAATGCTCCCACCTTGGGATCAAAGAAAGTCTTGTATGACTCTCTGCGAAGAGTTTCCGCAATTCCACCATAGGGAAATTCAAGTCCTGCTTTAAGACAAAGCTTTTCATAGGAATCCAGTGCTAAGATAAGCAGTGCATTGAGACACATATCGGGGTAAAAATCGCCAACCTCTCTCGGTTTGCCGCTGGAATAGTCCGACCAGTCGTAGAAAGGCCAAATTTCAATTTTTGTGATACTGGTATATGCAAGTCCGTCGTGAATATTTTCGATAAACGCATCAAAAATCTGGCGAATTCTTTCTTCACATTCCTGTACAAGTGTGAGATCCTTCGTGTACTCCGTATATTCACCCACAGCCATAATATAGTGCAGAGAAAAACTCGGAATAATATGCTTCGTTGAACACGGGTAACAAATCGACATAAAGCCCTCTTCCCGTATGTCCTTGCTCATCAGCAAGAGATTAGCCCTTGCATACTCACGATTTTCACCTTCAAAGGCGATGTAACCGCAAATCATCTGATTTCTCGAGTCAAAACCGTACAAGCACTGCTCTCTCCACGGACAGTCCACATAGTGTTCCATCATGCAAAGCTCCAAAGTTTTTACGGAAACATCATAAATTCTTTGCTCTAACTCATTCTTTGCGGTAAACGGCTTCACTTTCGTGGGGTACACCTGAGGAATAATACCTGCCATATCAAGTTCAATGGGTTCTTCCGAGCGAATCTCAAGATAGCGACAGCCAAATCTCAGCATGTAGTTGGTGTATTCGTTTTTACCGATTTTCGCAACGTATTCACAGCTGAAATCACGACCGCTGATAAACTGTCTGACACATCCATCTTCAATGTGTTCCCCATAGGCAATTACGATCTTCTGTGTGGTCTGGGAAGTAAAGGAAAATGAGAAAAGTCCCACCGTCTCTTCCCCAAGATCAAGCAAATAATAATTTTTATCGCGTTCTTTGATAAGTTTTCCTTTTTTCAGCGGGAGCAGATCGTGTTTTACGATCGGACGAGGGTACAAACTGCATTCTTTATCCACAACAAAGGAAGGCATCATTCCGTCGCCTTTGCCCGTGATCCATTCATCATCCAAGGTAGCGTTATACAAATAACTGAGTCCCAGCTGACCCGTAATAACCTTTTTATATCCGTTCAAGTATGCGCGGCTGATTCTTGACAGCGTTTTTTCACTACTTGCAGCCAAAATTTTCTCCCCGCACACGATCTCGTAGATCATACCACCTTCAGCCAGCTTATATCTCTGGCTCGGATCCCCGAAATGCCACGCAAGGATCGCTACTGCATTTTTTCCGGCGGTAAGGTAGGATGTGATATCCACGGTATCATAAATTTTATAATGTGGATAATCACCGTACTGCCCGCTGGAAACAAATTTTCCGTTGATAAAGAGGGTATAGTCGCTGTCTACCGAAATATTAAGAATTGCATCTCCGCTCTGCCACTCAAATTCTTCATAGAATTCTGCGTATTCATCAACTCCGGCTTCTTTGCTTGCCCAAATCCATTTTGATGATGCCAAACTATTCATATAATCCTCCATAAAAAAATGTATTTTTTTATATCTTCAAATGAACCAATATAGTAATATACCTTCGATTTGATCGTCTCGGTATTCTTCCAAAAAAGATCGTCATATCCCCCAACGACTGTGAGCCCCTCTCATGAGGCAACTAATGGATTTTTCGTGTCGTCAAAGAATATCACATCATCTGCGTTAACACCAAGTTTTAACAGGACCTCCGCATAAATCTGTGGATCTCGTTTCAGCAAACCGAAATCCTCGATGATCCATACGGCATCGAATCCACGAGTGTACCGTCAAAATCAACCAGATAGGTTGAATATCCGTCTTATTCACCTTCAAATATTGAAATAAGATGCCGTCCAACCGCGGCGTGGAGTTGCATCATCCCGGGGAAAAGCTTCGGATCATATTTGCCATAAGCAATCTCGTACGTCAGCTCACCCCTGTAGTCTATTTCCTTCAATGCACGCATCACATTCTGCCAGTTGATATCACCAAGGTAAGGCATCACGTGGGAATCCGATACGTAGTCAACATCATGAACGTGAAGAGCGCTAACATATCCCTTCGGCATTTTTCGAATAAAGTCCTCCGGTTCAGGGGCGGTTAATGCCGCGTGTCCGATATCAATACAAGCCGTAAACCAAGGAGAATCCAGCATATCGATAAAGGAGGCCAGTGCGTCGGGCGTTCCAAATCTATTTTTCTTAAAACACTTACGTTTTTCATCTTTGGTCCAAAGATTTTCTACCGCTATCTGAATACCGAATTGTTCACAGTACGGCTCAAGTGCCTTATAATAAGCCAAATTATATTCCACGAATTCTTCATCACTTGGCGTTACTATTGCGTGTACAACCGTATTCGGTGCCCCGAGAATTGCTGCCGACTCCATAGAACGGACGACATCATCAAAACGCTTTTCGGAAACATCAAATTTATGCCCATATCTCATATGAAAAGGGGCGTGCCCTTGAGCGCATACCAAACCGTTTCCGTCAAGCATTGCTCTCAAATTTTTAGAATATTCTATGTAATTATCCGCAATTCCGGGGCACTCTTTGCCTCCATCTTCCGGCCACTCATAGTTGAATTCAATGCCGTCAAAGCCGCTCGCCTTAATAAGATCTATCGCACTTTCATCATCAATATGTCTAATGAGCGCTTTATACCCTGTTATTAACTTCATTTTTATTTCTCCAGAAATATATTATTCTTTTCCTTCACATAACGAAATGAGATATCTTCCCACAAAAACAGCGTACTTCAGCGCATCAACAAGAAGCTCCTCCGGGAATTTTTTCAGATAATACCGAATCTCAAAGGTAAAGTCCCCTTGATATCCCGTATCCCGCAGAGCAGATGTGATCTCATACCAGTTCAAATTTCCAAAGAAAGGCAAAGTGTGGCTATCCTGTTTGTAATCCGTGTCATGAACGTGCAGTGCTTTAAGAATACCTGGCTTTAATCCACGAATGAAATCCTCCGGTTCATACCCCGTCAGCGATGCGTGTCCAATATCAATACATGCCGTAAACCAAGGAGAATCAAGTCTCTCAACAAAAGCAGAAAGAGACTCGGGTGTACCACATCTGATCTTAAAGTAGCTCTGACGTTTCTTGTCGCGATTATATAGGTTTTCCACGCCGATCTTTATCCCGATTTTTTCACAGTAAGGTTCAAGCGTCTTAAAGAACTCATAGTTACACTGTTCAAAGGTAACGTCTTTGACAGTCATCGGAATGGTAATCGAATGAATAATAATATTCTTTGCTCCAAGAATGGATGCCGATTCCATCGAGCGAACAATATCTCGATAATTCTTATTGGAGAGATCGAACGGCTCATCGTACTTCAATGCATACGGTGCGTGCGCCTGGTTGCATACAAGTCCATGCTCATCAAGCAAAGCACGCACTTTTTTCGCATAATCTCTGTAATTTTCTCCCAGAATCGGCGAGTTTTCATCAAGTCCGTAGTAGGAAAAGTCCACACCGTCAAATCCCGCTTCTTTGATCATTTCTATTCCACGCACTTCTCCAACTTTTTGGAAAATGGCGGATGTGTCAACTGCTAATTTCATATTTTTCCTTTATCCGTATTTCTGAATTCAAATTGAGCGCGTTCGATACTTCAAGACTCGTTCGGCAGAATGGTTCCGATCATCATAACGAAATAAGATATCTTCCCGTAGCAGCGGCAAATTTCAGTGCCTCCGCAATATGCTCTGCCGGGAATTTTTTCAAATATATAATAATTTCGAAGGTGAATTCTCCTGGATATTCTGTATCCTTCAGCGCCGCCATAATCTCATGCCAATTCAAATTTCCGAGGAAAGGCAAAGTGTGGCTATCACTCATATAATCTGTATCCTGAACGTGGAGAGCTGCAAGAATCCCCGGCTTCATCTTGCGGATGAAATCCTCCGGCTCATATCCCGTCAACGATGCGTGTCCGATATCAATACACGCGTTAAACCACGGAGAATCGAGTTTTTCAACGAAAGCGGAAAGAGCCTCTGGCGTACCAAGTCTGGTGTTTAAATAGCACTTACGTTTCTGATCGCGAATAAACAAGTTTTCGACGCTGATTTTCACGCCAAATTTTTCACAGTAAGGTTCAAATCCTTTGTAATAATCATAGTTGTATTGTTCGAAGGTAATGCCCTCGTCATTCGCAGGAACGGTAATCGAGTGAACGACAATATTTTCCACTCCAAGAATAGATGCCGATTCGATCGAACGAACAATATCTCTATAATTTTTACACGAAAAGTCGTGCGGCTCGCCGTACTTCAGCGAAAACGGCGCGTGTGCCTGGTTACAGATGAGTCCATGCTCATCCAGCAGAGCTCGCATTTTTAACGCATATTCTCTGTAATTTTCTCCGAGGATCGGCGAGTCCTCCTCATGCCCATAGTAGGTAAAATCCACGCCGTCAAATCCTGCTTCTTTGATCATTTCTATTCCGCGTACTTCTCCGACTTTTTGGAAAATCGCGAATGTGTCGATTGCTAACTTCATTATTTTCTCCTATTCGTATCACTTATTTTAAATTTGTAGCGTTTGCGATTGCAAGATAATCGTTTGTCAAAATAGTATCGATTCCCATATCCAGATATTCACGGGCAAGCTCCGGTGTATCCGCATAGAATACATTGCAGATAATACCGTGTGCGTGCGCCTTTTCGACCATCTCACGGGTTACATACGTTTTGTACAGCTGAACTTTTTCAGCGCCTACCTCGATGGCTCTGTCAACGATATCCCACGGTCTTGCCTTCAGATGACCGAGACAAACACGAATATCGGGCGCATACGCCTTAAACTGTCTGACCATCTTTTCGTACCGAATCATAAGGTACACGTGTCGCTCGCAGTCGTACTTTCGAATCAGCGAGATGATTTTTTTCATCAGATCCACGTCGTAATCTTCGGATTCTGTCTTCAGGTGGATGTTCATGATCGTTTTACCACCAAATTTTTTTAGGATATCTTCAAACAATACGATACGAAGTCCCTTGAACTTTTCACCAAACTTCCCACCGAAATCATACTGTTTCAGTTCTTCGTATGTATACTCACACACGATCCCACTGCCGTCGCTCACTCTGTCAAGTTTGTCATCGTGAATGGAAACAATCTCGCCATCCTTCGTCGGCCAAAGGTCAAACTCGATTTCTGATGCGCCAAGTGCTACCGCTGCCCCAAATGCGGGCATACTGTTTTCGGGGGCGACCGTGTTAAACCCACGGTGCGCGCAAATACGAGGGTACGGCATATCCGTGTCAAACGGAACGATCGACGCGCCGCCGTTTCGATAAAGCCACGGTCTGCGTCCGTCTTCAATATACTCGTAGTGCGCTTTGACGTTACCGGTGAATCCCGCTTTTTTATAATACTTTTTGCTTGGATCGATCTCGTAAACACCGAGTCCGATTTTACTCTTCATATCTACGCGAACGGTTCCATCGGGTTCAATGATACAACTTCCGCCGCCAACCGGTGAATCTTCTCCGAGCGAAACGGATGCGCGAAGCAAGTACGCATTTGTATTATAGCAAAGGAAGCGGTTGATGATGGATAACGCTTCGTGAGTGTCCGAGCGCTGATGTGAACAACCAATGATCACATCAATATTTTGTCTCGCAAGAGGTGCAAACGCTTCATAGAAATAAAAATCATAACAAGTCAAAAAGCCAAAGCGAATGCCTTCAATTTCAACAACGTACGGTTCACCTTGCGTGTAAGAGTAGGAATCATCTATCCTACGTCCATTCATAGCAAGCTTAGCACACTCTCCACGTGTCGGGTGAGCCTTGTAGTAACGGCCAACAACTTCTCCGTTTCTGTTGATTGCATGCGTAGTATTTCTCCAACCGGATTCGCACTTGTAAGCAGCATTGACAAATACCAAAGCATTACAACGCTTTGCGGTGTCGATTGCTTTATCCATTATAGCATCGTTATATTGATAAATGGAATCATAAAAATCCGCTGTACAATTTTGGTATGCCGGAACATCACAATACTCAGGAAGCACTATCAGATCCATGCTATCGTCGCATTGGTCAAGAAGTGCAATCATTTCATTAAAGCATTTTTCTGTATCACCGGATTCAACTGAATAGTAAGGTTGTACTACACAAACTTTCATTTTATCCCTCATACATTTATAATTTAACATATAAATTATACCACATACTACACCATTTGGCAAGTAAAAAAGCAATCCTTCAAAAAAACAGGATTGCTTTTTCTTTTCAGTTTTTCATCAGTTTTCGAATCAGATCCGATAGCGGCACAATAAGAAATCCGGACACAAAATTGCCGATGCCGTGAAGCACATCAAACGGAAATCCCGCCGCGACCCACGTCATTGTTTGAGAAAAATCAAATCCGAACATAAGAGCCTGAGCAGGAGCGTACAGAATTCCAAAAGAAAGTCCGTGCAGAGCGCACACGATCGGACAGATCACACACCGCACCAGTCGAGGAGTTTTTCTTGGGATCAGCATCGTAATTCCCCAAAGAACGGTCCACACGTATAAGTACGGTACCCACCACATCGAAAATCCTGCGTAGAGTCCGTTAAGAAATACGTAAATGTAGATCGGAAGCAACGCTTTTTTTCGAAACGACAGCGTATACACCATCGTGAGCATCCCGAGCAGATGGATGTTCGGCAGTACTTCCATAATAATTTTTGAACAAAACATAATCGTCCCAAGCATCGCAAAGACGATCATATCACGAGTATTGACAGGACGCTCTCTTAAACGGTCGTTTTTCATATTTTACTTGGAATATACGAGTTCAAAGCGCTCTCCGCCTACAATGGCTGTGCCATCTACACCCGTCATCATATACTCCCCATTTTGATAGAATCCCCAGTAACTCTGATTCACATCATAATCGGCAGTGATACCGTTCACCACCTTAATATAGAGTCCATAGTCACCATCTTCACCTTCAATAAGTCCGTGTTCAAGAAGAGCATCCCCAAGAATCTCCGCATCCGTATGGATCGTAAACACAACGGAGTTTTCCTCGACTTTCACTTCCACTTCTACCGTTTTTGAACCGGAACCGAATTCGGTGTTTTCAGTATATTTTGCATCTGCCCAAAGTCCCTGCTTCGTACAACCTGCCGCAAAAACAAGAAGCAATGCGAGAATAAAAATGCATACTGATGTAAATCTTGTCTTTTTCATTTTGTTTTTTCCTTTCGTGCTAATAAAATTATTCACAAAAAGGATAAATAAAAGCACCCTTCTATGAGT
>JAZRNC010000268.1:0-3892 GCA_045647965.1 Eubacteriales bacterium
ATACATCTCTGGCTCTTCAACTGCAGGATCATTCAATGCATCGGGAATACCGACTGATCACCGTTGGCGGATTGAAGGAAGACAGCGGCACGATCGATGCGCCGATTGGCAGACACCCGACGGATCGAAAGAAAATGGCAGTCATCAAGGGATCGGATAAAAAATCCCGCCATGCTGTTACGCATTACCGTGTTCTTGAACGGTTTTCGGGTTTTACGTATGCGGAAGCTGTTCTTGAAACGGGCAGAACTCATCAGATTCGCGTGCATATGTCGTACGTTGGGCATCCGCTTATGGGAGATGAATTGTACGGCGGCGGACATACGAAATTTGAGAAAAACAGCATTTCGCTCATTCACGGCCAGATGCTTCACGCAACGGCGCTCATTTTGCGCCACCCGAGAACGGGCGAAAGTATGCGGTTTGAGACGGCGCTGCCTGAGGATTTTCAGACGGTGCTTGAAAAACTGAGAAAAATTTAAAAGAAAGAATGGATCGAAAACGGCGTGTGGCTCTCTCTATGGGAAAAGGCAGGCGCCGTTTCGATCGTTTGGATGAAGGAACAATGAAAATAGCGATTGCGGCAGTTTGTTTTGAGAACGGAAATATCTCGTTCAATATAGCACAGATGAAAAAGTGGATGGAAACGGCAAAAAAAGATGGCGCGGATCTTGTGTGCTTCGGGGAAGCGTTTTTGCAGGGAATGGAATCCCTCGGATGGAATTACGATGCGGATATTAACGTTGCTGTTTCTGTGGATTCGGCGGTATTTGACGAAATGAAGGAAGCCTCACGGAAGATAGGAATTGACGTGATGTTCGGATATTACGAACGGGAGGACGGAAAGATCTATTCCTCGTACGCTCTTCTTGGCGGAGGAGAGGTTCTCTATAACGCCAGACGCTTGACGAGGGGATGGATGGGGTATGACAGAGGGGATGCCCGCTATTCTGCCTCGGATGCGGTCGATCTGTTTACCTATCGCGGACTGAAATGCGCCGTGGCGATCGGCAGTGACCTGTGGGAGAGAACGGAGGACTTTGTTCTTGCGGAGGATTTGCTCTTTTGGCCGATTTACATTACGTACACGCCCTCGGAATGGAAAAAAGAAGGGGAACAATATGAATACGCTTTGAAAGCGGCAGAAGCTGCGGAAAACGTACTGCTTATCAATTCCTTTGCGGATACGGGAGACTCGTACGGAGGATGCAGTTGGTTTGACTGTGGAGAAATCCGCGAGAGCCTCGATATGGGAAAAGAAGGAATTCTTTTTGTTGAAGTATAAAAAAATCAAAAAAGAACGGCTGTCAGCCTACGGAAAAATCCGCAGAACGTGACAGCCGTTTTTAGTTACACACAAAATTATTCAAAATCCTTGCAGGCGACAAGATCCGTACCCTCTTCAATGAAATCCTTATAGATTACATCTCCGGTGTGAACGGGAGCGTTGACGGTGAGGGAAGCAATGATCTTCATAGCTTCAAACAGAGATTCCTTCGGAATGGGCTTGTTTGTGCGGACGGGGAGCATTTTTTTGCCGCCATCCATCCTCACAGCTACGGTTGAGGTTAAGGTACGCACGGGATGCGTGATCTCGCTCTCGGCGTAGCTTTTTCCGCGAACGCAGGTGTTGCCCTCCACTTTTTGGACGGAGCCTGCGTCGTCGAGGGTTACGGTCATTCGGCAGCCTGCCGGGCAAACCACACAGGTGAGTTGTTTCGTTGTCATAGTTCTCCTCCTTAGATCTCTTTCAGGAATACGCTGATCGTTTTTGCGTCGGAGTTTTGTAATTTGGCCAGTGCTTCCGCAGTCAGTTCCAGAGATTCCATCTCGCCGGGAGCGACCGCACTTTTTGCGCGTTTTGCAAGAACAGTACCGTCGTCACACTGGGCGATCAGCTGAACTTTTTTGTATACGTTCGCAACACGGAAGAACACGCGAACGGATTCTGCTTCGGCAGAGAGATCAATGCGTTCGGGAACGGTATAGCGAACCCCATAACCTGTCTGAATGTCGATGCTCTTTTCGACGGGGGCTTTTTTGCCGAGAATCTGTAAAGCAGCGGCGCGGCCTGCTGTTTCTGCTTCTTCCGAAACGAAATCGACGAGGTCGTGTACGTGGAGTACGTTACCGCAGGCATAGATTCCGTTTGCGGAGGTTTCGCGGTATTGGTTTACGGAAGCGCCGCTTGTGGTGGGATCCATTTCGATCTCAGCGCCGCGGGTCAGTTCGTTTTCGGGAATGAGGCCGACGGAGAGCAGAAGCGTGTCGCACTCGATGTATTCTTCGGTTCCGGGAATGGGTTTGCGGTTGTTTGCTTCGTCAACCGCAGCGATGGTGACACCTTCAAGGCGTTCACGACCGTGGATCTGTACGACGGTGTGGGAAAGCTTCAGCGGAATGCCGAAATCATCGAGACACTGTACGATGTTGCGGGCAAGACCACCGGAGTACGGCATCAGTTCACATACAGTAAGTACCTTTGCCCCCTCGAGAGTCATACGGCGCGCCATAATGAGTCCGATATCTCCCGAACCGAGGATAACGACCCGTTTGCCGGGCATGAATCCTTCGATGTTTACGTATCTCTGTGCGCATCCCGCCGTATAAACGCCGGCAGGACGAGTTCCGGGAATGTTCAGCGCACCGCGCGTTCTTTCACGGCATCCCATGGCAAGAATGACGGCGTCTGCGGTTGCCGTGGTGTAACCGTATGCGGGAGACACGAAGGTAACCTGTCTGTCGTTCGTCAGGGAGAGCACCATGCAGTCGGTAAGAATTTCAATATTCTTTTCACGCACCATTTTGACATATCGTCCGGCATATTCGGGACCGGTGAGTTCTTCGCCGAATCGGTGCAGACCGAATCCAGCGTGGATGCACTGGTTGAGAATACCGCCCGGCTCACTGTCGCGCTCAAGAATGAGGATATCCTCGGAGGACAAACCGTTTTCTACGGCGGAAACGGCTGCTGCAAGACCTGCAGGACCGCCGCCGATGATAATCAGCTTCTTATGCATTTTTGTTTTCCTCCTCCGTTTTTGTACCTGAAACGAGCCATGAACCGCCGCCGCATTTCGTGATTTTGGAAAGCTCCTGTGCCGTGTGCTCGGCAATCAGAACCGCCGCACGAGGTGAGCAGAATCCGCCCTGGCAGCGTCCCATACCGGCTCTTGTGCGCTTTTTCAGCATATCGATCGTAACGGCGGGAATGGGTGCGTGGATCGCATCGATCAGATCGGCTTCGGTGACGGTTTCGCAGCGGCAAACCATTTTTCCGTGGGACGGATTATTTTTGCACGCCGCAGCCTTCTCAACGTCGGAGAGACGGTTAAACTGACGATGGTTGCCGTCCGCGCGTCTTGTGGGAATATAATTTTCATTATCGATGAGCTCCAGGCCGATATCGGCGAGAAGACCGACGAGGTATTCTGCCGTAGCGGGAGAAGAAGCGAATCCGGGAGATTCTACACCGACGGCGTGAACGATGCCGCTGATCTGTTCGGACGCTTTGAGGTAGAAGTCGTAAATATTCGGTGTTGCTCGAATTCCGGCGAACGAGGTGATCGCCATACGGAGGTTGATGGTAGGAACGATGCGGCGTGCGCCTTCGCTGATCTCGTCAAGACCTTCGGGAGTCGTGCTCTTGTCGTCGGCTTCTTCGATCGGGTAAGCGTTCGGGCCGACGATGATATTTCCGTCAACGGTGGGGCTGACAAGAATGCCCTTGCCTCGTCCGGAGGGACAAACGAACAGGGTGGAGTTAGCCAGCTTGCCGCATACTTTATCGAGGATCATGTATTCACCGCGGCGGGGGATAATTTCAATCGGGAAATCGAGTTCGCCGAGGAGGCTGGCAACCTTCGCAGAGTTTACGCCTGCACAGTTTACA
>JAZRNC010000269.1:0-7451 GCA_045647965.1 Eubacteriales bacterium
ATTTTATATGCGTGGTCCATTTTAAAGTCCCCTCTCAGTGCTCAATTTGGCTGGGGTGCCTCTGATCTTGCCTTAAATTTCACACTTGCTATGAGTTTCTTCTGCATAGGCGGCCTCCTTGGTGCTCGTCTTTCTAAGAAACCGGGCCATAAAATTGCTCTTACAATCGCAGGCTTTCTATCTGTTCTCGGATTTACCCTCACCGCCATTCTCCCCGGAACATCCGTATGGATGTTATACATAACCTACGGTGTACTGGCAGGAACGGGAATAGGTATCGCCTATAACGTAGTTATCTCTACCGTCAGCGCATGGTTCCCGGATAAAAAGGGACTTTGTTCCGGCTGTCTTATGATGGGATTTGGTGCATCCGCGCTCATCCTTGGCAACGCGGCCGATGCACTTTTCAAAAGCAATCTCGGTTGGCGTTTCACCTATATTATCCTGGGTGCAGCGATCTGTGCTATACTTATCTTAGCGGGAATTCTGTTAAAAAAACCGGATGCTCAGACGCAGCTTCCTCAAGCGAAATCGGGCAAAGCGGTGAAGGGCGAAGACTTTGACAGAATGGATTATACCTCTCGTCAGATGCTCCTCAGACCTTCCTTCTGGATGGCGTTTTTCTGTATCTCTTTCCTTGCCGCAGTAGGCAGCTCTGTAATCAGCTTTGCGAAGGATCTTGCACTTTCTGTAGAGGCAACGGAGTCACTGGCGGTATCACTTGTGGGAGTGCTTTCGGTCTGCAATGGTATCGGGCGAATTCTTACCGGCGCGGTATTTGACGTTATCGGTCGTCGTAAAACGATGCTTCTTGCCAATGTTCTAACGCTCTGTGCCGCCGGCATTACTTTGCTTGCCGTGTCTGTAGGCTCCCTGCCTCTTTGCATCGCCGGACTGTGCCTGACTGGAATCTCCTACGGTTCCTGTCCCACGATCACCGCAGCATTTACCTCGTCCTTCTTCGGAATGAAGTACTTCTCCACCAACATGGCGCTCATGACCTTTACGGTAATGGGAGGTTCGCTTATTGCAACCGTATCAAATAAGGTTCTGGAAACAACGGGTGGTTACAGCGCAACTTTCATCATGCTTCTGGCCCTGTCATTCGTTGCCCTTGGACTGAATCTGTTCATCCGTAAACCGTGATGATTTAATGCGAACTATATGTGACATATTATACCCAATAAATAGTCCTGCCTCCCGTTTTCATCCTGCCATTTAGTAAAAAAAGAACATCCGTACAAGACCGCAAACATTTCGAATAAACAATCTGTAATACGCATTGTATATGGGAGGTAACAATGAAAAAACACGTAATATTTTTGTGTATTTTACTTATAATCCTGCTTATCCTGCCATTGTGCTCGGTATCTCTGTTCAATCAGCCCGCCGAGACTACTGTCCCCATTCTTATGTTTCACGATATAAAAACCTCTGAGGGAGGAGTATGGTCCATATCCGCTGAAAATTTCCGCAACACATTGGTTTTCCTTTTGGACAATGGATACACCCCCATTTTCTTTAACGAATTGGTAAATTATGTAGAAAACGGGACAGATTTACCAAGCAAACCTGTCGTAATTACGCTCGATGACGGATATTTTAGCAATTACCGCCTTGTCTTACCAATTATTACAGAATTAGGTGTTCCTGTTACTATCTTTATGACTTGCGGAACAGTGCGTGCAAATGATGAAATACCAAGTACTGATGAAAATGTTCTTTGTAAAATGAGTTGGGAAGAACTGCGTACAATGGAGGCCTCACCTTTTGTGAAAATTCAATCCCACTCCTACGCATTACACAGTATAAACACTTCCTATAGCGATATACAAAGAGATAACTCCTTACCGCTTGAAACAGAGGATAAGGACAAATACAAAGAAAATTTTTTGACAGATTGTATCCGAGCAGAAGAGGTTTTATTGAATGTAGGAGTGGATAGATTCGTCGCGTTTTCCTATCCATCCGGAAAACATAATGCCTGGGCAGAGGAAGTGCTCAGCGAAAGAGGATACCGTGTAAGTGTGACTACCGACACCGGCCATATAAATCGAGTGGTGCAAGGAGACAACAACTCGTTGCGACTTCTTGGAAGAATGAACGTAAACGATAACACCACAGAAAAAGAACTTCAAGCGTATCTACAAAGAAAATAAAAAAAAGCCTGTCCGATAGGCTTGTACCTTAAAGGACAGTTTTTAAAGAATACGGCATATCTCGAAAGAGGTATGCCGTATTTTTGCATTTGTGTCTACAAATGCAGTGCTTGTCAAGAAAATTGACAGGTGAATTAACAGCTAAGAGATATAAAGAGCCGGCAAGAGCGGGGGGCATCAGATGTGATTGAATGCAGAACTGCTCAATTCGCATTTCAGCTCCCTTGACATCATCATTTGAATAGCCTTAGAAACTGCCACCCTGCCTTTACATACTTCATCGACCATTTCAACAATCGGCATTTCCACGGCATATTTTTGAGCTAATCTAATGGCGGCGGGTAAAGCATTGATACCCTCGACAACCATACCAATCTGCTCGATCGCTTTATCGACCGCAACACCTTGTCCTATCAACATACCGCAACGATTGTTACGGCTGTGCATACTGGTTGCGGTAACGATCAGATCTCCGATGCCCGCCAAGCCTCCGAATGTTTGCTCTCTGCATCCCATAGCGGTACCTAAACGGGAAATCTCAGCAATTCCGCGCGTAATAAGCGCGGCTTTTGCATTATCTCCGCAACCGAGTCCGGTTGCAATGCCAGAAGCCAAGGCAATAATGTTCTTTAATGCACCGCACAGTTCTACACCGCGAATGTCATCGTTGGTATATGCTCGCATACCGCCAATAGTAAACACCTTTTGAATCGTTGCAGCAGCCTCAGCATCGTTACTTGCCGATGTGATAGCCGTAGGAAGATCCCTAATCACTTCTTCTGCGTGAGTCGGACCTGACAGAGCAACTAACTTCACCTTTGGGTTTCTAAGCTCGTCTGCAATAATCTCAGTCATCGTATAGAGCGTTTCCGCTTCAATTCCCTTGGCAACATCTACGATTATCTGTCCGTCCACTATATAAGGTGCCGCCTTTCTTGCCGTTGCTCTAACAAAGGGCGACGGAACAGCAAATACTAATATATCCATACTGGAACAAGCTTCTCGGATATCCTTTGTATATGCGATTTGCTTCGGTAAATCCACATCGGAAAAATTCGGATGTCTTCCGGTTGCTAAAAGATTATCTATCTCCGTTTCAATAGCAGACCAAACGGTTACTGAGTTGCCTGCATTGCATAGCATTCTTGCAAGAGCAATGCCCCATGTGCCTGCACCCAGGACACCGACTTTCATTATATTTTGCATTGTTTTATTCTCCGTCCATTTTTTCAAACGAATAGGGTTATCTTCTCATTATTATAGCACAAAAACCGCAGAAAGTCAATTTGCGGCTTCTGTTTTTCAATTTACACGTCAGGAACAATAGAAAAATCCATATTCATTTCTTGTCGGTAGATAATGTGCTACAAAGCTGTCCTTAAGAGTGAAACTCTATGATGACAGGCTTTTTTATGTTGTGAGAACACTCGGTGATACCACTCGCGAATGTGCTCAATAAGGGACAACCGTACTATATGGACTGCTCCTTGTTTGAACTTGACAATATCCGGGAATTGATGTACAATAATAATATTAAGATTAAAAAATCGGATACAATCCGGACATTGAAAAGGAGTTGGTAACTGTGAAATTTTCTATTGCAACGAATATCCCCATCGAATTTTTCGGGGAAGAAAAAGGACTTGAATTATTAGCAAATACCGGCTTTGATACGGTGGACTACTCGTTTTTTATTCCAGAAGAGGACAAGCGGCTTCTTGAAGACGATTATATGGAGCAGGCGGAGAGGACGAGACTTCTTTTGGAGCGCTTCGGTCTTAGCTGTAATCAAGCGCACGCAGGCTTCAAATTCCGCTACGGAATGGAGATGAGTACGGAATGCCCCGAATATCTCTTTTCCTGCCGCTGTATTGAATATGCCGCTCATATTGGCGCAAAGGATATTATCTTACATACGGTTCGTGTACCCAAAGAAGCTGAGGATTTTGTGGATTATAATATTCGTTTTTTCAAAAGTCTTGAGCCGCTATGCGAGAAATTCGGTATTCGAATCGCAGTAGAAAACGCCAGCGGAGCTACCTCGATAGATAAAATAAACCGTTTCTGCGAGGCACTCTCGCCGGAGCATTTTGTGGTTTGTCTGGATATTGGCCACGCACAGGTGAGTGAACTTGCTCCGTGTGAATTTGCACGCAAGATATCAAGCGAAAGATTGCAGGCTCTGCACGTGCACGATAATTGCGGCACAAAGGATGATCATACTCTTCCTTATTTGGGTGTGGTGGATTGGGATGCTACCCTTCAGGCGCTGATCGACATTGGATACGAGGGAGATTTCAACATGGAAGCGGGAAAGTTTTTACGTGCCTTTCCCAAGGAATTGATTCCCGAGGCGCTGAAATTGTATTACAGCGTGACGAGCTATCTGGCTCACAAATTTGAAGAAATGCGTGGGGAGTGTCAGATTCATGGTTAAGACGGGCTTATTTGACTGTCATTGTCACACAAACAATTCTCCCGACAGCAAAAGCAGTCCGGAAGAGCTTTGCCTTGCTGCTATCCAAAAGGGACTTGCAGGTATTGCATTTACCGACCATTGCAATGTCAATTATTGGCCGGATGTGGATGTGTTTTCGAGAGTGAAGAATTCTGTGCGCGATGCCAAACGAATGCAAGAGCTTTTTGGCGATCGTTTGACCGTGCTTCGCGGAATTGAGCTTGGCAATCACGCGCTCGATCCCGAGGTCGTTTCGCGTGTGCTTGATATACAGGATTACGATATTATTGTTGGCTCGGTTCATGCGGTAAATTACGAGGGCAGGGTCGACAAAATCTCCAAACTCGATTTTGATTTGGTTTCCGAAGAGTGGATTCAGGGTTATTTGCGCACGTATTTTGAAGAAACCTTAAGAATGGTAAGCGAGGAAGATATTGACGTCGTTGCCCACATCAGCTTTGCGGTGCGGTACATGGCGCGCAAAAAAGAGCGCATCATTGATCTGACCGATTTTCGTGAGATCATTGAGCAAGCCCTGAAAAAGATGATCGAGCGAGCGATCGCGCTGGAGATCAATTCGAACGATGTCTTTCCCAGAATGAATATTCGCAGTCAGGCAATCGTCATGCTTGGGGCTGAAAAACGCGTATGCGGAATCGAGGAGATCGATCTTGCCATCGCAGAAAAATATTATGAGCTTGGCGGAAGACTGATCACCCTTGGATCGGACAGTCATGCTCCGGAGCGAGTAGCAAGAGGCTTTGAGCAGATAACCGAAAAACTGAAAGCAATGGGATTTAACGAGGCATACTATTTTCAAAATCGACAGCCCAAACAGTATCTTCTATAATTATAAATGATAACGGCAATATCACCCGATTTTTCGGAATGGTATTGCCGTTTTTTTAGCCCTATCTGGGACGCCGCTCCCTACAATTTCAGGTTTGTGTCAGTAGGGCTTACTCCTCGCGTTTTTTCGCAAGATCTCCCATCTGCCCAAACATATTTTCGATAAAAATCCCGTCCCCATCGTCGGATGGTTTATGAGAACGTACGTCACCGCCCCCACTAACTTTCCGTCCTGTATAATGGGACTGCCAGACTATGAGTGCCTCCTATGTGTTTGCCGATTTCTATTATCATATTATAAAATAGTCATCTTTTTCTATTGCAATTATATCAGCGATATAGTATAATGTACTTAAAAAAATAATATTCTTGCACGCATTGACACATGAGGAACATAAAATTTCTTCGCTGAAGCGACCATAGTAGAGTAGCTTCTATGCTATGACTTTGGCTCTCAGTGCGGAACTTATCAACGGCAGAAACGACGGGGGCAAGATTCTCTTCTCTCCCGAAGGAAAAACACAGAAAAGCGAGGTGCAAACTATGCTTTCACGATTTATTTCAGAATTCGAAAAAAGTGACATTGATCCTATGTACGAAAAAATCAAAAACTTAGGCGAGACTGAACTTTGTAAAACTCACAAAGCGGCAATCCACGTTCAGCTCGGTTCGCCTTCCGCAATAAGCGAAACGGAGCTTGGCGCATATATCGTGTCAAGCCTGGGACTTGATCCAAGCATCTACAGTTTCCGCATGGGAGACGGCGGATTTAAAGATTTCGCTGAAGCTTACTCCAAAGTGGAAAACGGAACGGGAGCGACAATCTCCATTTCCTTTGAAATAAAAAACCTTCGCACGTTGGGTGATGCGGTAAGCCTTGAAAACTTTCCGCTGTATGTAATCCGCAACGACTGGTCCGCTGTTGCCCGTACCTTTGAATGCGGTGACGAGAAGATAACCGACGAGGAGCTTAACTGTGAGCTGGCGGAGTTTGACTCCCTTTACATATGTCCGGAGCACGGATGCGTACATCTTGAAGCCGAAACGCTCACCGAAGAGAGCTTTAAGGATGCCATTATCGGTCTCATGGGCCGCAGTGCCTCCGTTTACAAGGTTCAGCTTGACAAAAATGGATTCAGCAGCCTAAAATCCGATTTTGATAAGCTTGCCGAGGGAAAAACCGCCACAGGCGAGTTCCCCTTTGCCATCAGCAACGAGCTTATCAAAGAAAAGTGCGGATACGAATCCGTCAGCGAAAAGGTCACGGTAAAATTCTCCGTTATGAAGACCCCAGGGACTCCCTTCCGTGCAGTCGACTGTCCCTATGAGGCGGCGCGTAAGGCTACGGAGCTTTTCGAAAGAAAATACGTATGCGGCGAGCACGGCCAAGTGCATATTACTCTGAATTACGGCTCCGCGGCGAAGATCGGTGACGTTGAGGCTCTTGTCAGAGAGACCCTTGACCTCGGCGAACTCTTTACTGTAAAGCTTGACAGCACGGCATTTGACGACGGTAAGATCAAAGTCAAGCTCACTCACGCCAAAGGTTACGTGCTGGACGGACCCGAGTGCAATGTAACGTATGCTACCGATAAAACTTCCCCTAAGTCGGCAAAGTTTACCCTTTGTGACTCTGACCGCGACGCTTACAAGCTGATCGTGCACTACTCATATGAAGGAAGAACAGGTTACGGCGCTTGGAACCACGGTCAGGCTAATTCGGGATGGATCATCGACACGAGAGGAGACGACGATGTACGACACGGAATGATCAACGACGTGAATATTTTTCACGGATCTCAGGTCATCCGCGAGATCAACAACACCGTAAAGGGTGTAATAAATCATAGATGCTCCATAGATATGATAAGCGGCTTTGACGGCGCGATTCTTGACTTACGCAACGCAGACGACGACAGCGTATGCAGAATTCAGACCATTGACGGAGCATGGAAAATGCTTGCTCAGGACGGTACCTACAAAAC
>JAZRNC010000270.1:0-8293 GCA_045647965.1 Eubacteriales bacterium
TGATCATTTTTCCGAATCAGCTTCACAAAATGTCCACCGTCGGACACAGCAATCATTTACTATGTATATTCTCCCCAAAACTCGTGAAAGCCTATACAGAGCTGACCACATCCCTTATACCTAAGGATAATCGCTTTACCCCAAACCCTTTTTATATCGATCAGTTCAAAGCCATCTTCCACGATTATCGGACGAATAAAGAGAAAACGATTTCTTCAATCACGCTAAAAGGATTTCTTTATTCTATCTGCGCGGAATTTCATAAAAACGCCGAATACAAAGATGCCGACGTTGCGTCGAGCAGTCTTTTATTCAGCATCTTCCGCTTCATTAACGAAAATTATAAAAAAAGCTGCACTCTAAACGATCTCGCCAAACAGATCGGGTACGAATACTCGTATCTCTCTCGCTTTTTCAAAAAATCCGTCGGGATCTCATACAACAGTTACGTCAATCAGTCAAGAATTCGCGAGGCATGCTACCTTCTTTGCAATACGGAGCTATCCATTCTCGAAGTCTCCACGGAATGCGGATTTACTTCCCTTCGCAGCCTGAACCGTAATTTCAAATTCGAAACGGGAATGACACCTGCCGAGTACAAAAAGAAGCAAAAAGAAGCTCTTGGCAAATAATCCCTTCCCCATCCCCTCCGTCACAATTACTACACAAATAGTATCAATTCTCGGCTTCTCACAAAAAAATTCCACAATTTGCAAAAAAAATTTATATATTTTTCGATTATTTATTTACAAATCACAAAAAATATGGTAAACTATCTTTGTGATTGAAATTATATTTCATAAATCATTATTATTTTTGGAGGAAAACCATGAAAAAGATTTTATCTGTAGTACTTTGTCTTGCACTCGTGCTCGGCGGACTCACAATGCTCGCGTCTTGTAACTCGGCAGGCGGCGACGGAAACGTTGCTTACGTTCTCGCAGAAAAGGGCGACACCTATTCTCTCGGTCTTGCCAGCAACTTCCAGACCGCTTTCGAAGCAAAGGGCGGTACTGTAATTATGGAAACATTCCCCACAAACACCACAAACTTCTCCGACTATCTCCAGAAGGCTCTTGATAAGAATGCTGACGTTATCTTCGCACCTAACTCCACAGCCGTTGCAGCAAACCTTCTCAAGAACGCGAACGACCTCGGTATTGAAATTCCGATCCTCGCAGGTGACACTTGGGAATCTTCCGTAATCCTTGACGCTGTTAAGGGCACGGATCTCACCGTTTACTGCTCCACATTCTTTGACGAATCCAACTCTTCTACAACCGTAGCTGCTGATTTCGTAAGCGGCTTCAAAAAGTTCCTTAACGATAACAAGGAATACTACGATATGAACGGCGGCAACGATATCATCGCAGCTGTTTCCGCTCTCGGTTTTGACGCATACAACGTTGCTATGAAAGCAATCCGCGCTGCAGCAGAAGCTAAGGGCGAAGCTCTTACATCCGTTGACGTTGCTACTGCTCTTTGGTCTGTAGAACTTGACGGTGTAACAGGTAAGATCGTATTCGACCAGACCGGTGACGCTATCAAGGACAACGCTTACGTTAAGAAGGCTTCCAACGCAGGCGACAAGTTCGAATTCGTTAAGGTTCAGTCCACAGAAAACAACGCAGAACAGGGTAAGGCTGTTGATTACGCAGGCAAGACCGGCGTTGCTCTCGACAAGGCTAATAAGAAGATCGTGATCGGTATCTACGAACCTACCTCCGGCAACAACGCAGCAGGCGGTAAGCAGGAAGTTATCGGTATCTACTACGCAAACTCCCTTGACAACAAGATCAAGATTGGCAACACCGAATACAAAGTTGAAGTATACGTAAGTGACAACGGTTCTCTCGAAGAAAATGCAGCTACCGCAGCTTCCAAGATCGTTAGCGAAGGCGCGCTCGTTTCTCTCGGTTCCTACGGTTCCGGCGTTTCCATCGCAGCAGCAGCTACCTTCGAAGCAGCAGGTATCCCCGCAATCGGCGTATCTTGCACAAACGCTTCCGTAACAGAAGGTCACGACTACTACTTCCGTACTTGCTTCCTCGATCCCTTCCAGGGTTCTGTAATGGCTGACTTCGCATACAGCCTCATCGAAGAATAAGAATCCACACTGCTCACTTCGCGGTCATACCGAAAACGGTACGTCCGTTATATGCACTGAATCTCTCAGGTATAGCAGTCATTTTGGTTTCCACATAATATTCGGGGCCGGAACACGGTTTGTGGTGCCGGTCCCGTTTGATTTATTCAAAAAATCTGCACTTCATACGAAAGGAAGGGCAATACTCCCAAATGAATATCTTCCCTTATTTAATAAGAGGTCTTGCTACCGGCGGTCAGTTCGCTCTCGTTGCGATCGGATACACAATGGTATACGGTATACTTCGCCTTATCAACTTCGCACACGGTGATATGTTTATGGTATCCGGTATCATTCTCATCTACGTCGTAGCAAACTTCCCCACTCTGCCGCTCTGGCTCGCGATCCTCGTGATGATCGTGTTGACGGTTATGCTCGGCTATTTAATTGAAAAATGTGCTTACAGCCCACTCCGTCAAGCACCGCGTATGTCTGTTATGATATCCGCAATCGGTGTCTCCTACCTGCTTCAGAACCTCGTAAACTACATAACGGGTGGTCTGTCCAAACAGTTCCCCGATATTCCCTTGATCAGCGAAAGCGTGAAAGTTCTGGGCGTTAAAGATAAACTCACCGTGTTTATCTCCCCGATCGTTGCCGTCATTCTTATGCTCGTTCTCGTATACATTATCAATAATACGAAGTTCGGCATGTCAATGCGCGCTGTTTCGCGTGATTTTGAAACGTCCCAGCTTATGGGCGTTAAGATCAACCGTGTTATTTCGATTACGTTCGCCATCGGCGCCTTCCTCGCTGCCGTCGGTTCGATCCTCTACTTCGCAAAAAACCCCGGTATTTCCGCTACCGCAGGTAATACACCCGGACTCAAGGCCTTTATCGCTGCCGTTGTTGGCGGAATCGGCTCCATTCCCGGTGCTGTTGTCGGTGCGCTGATTATCGGCGTAATAGAAAGTCTTGCCAAAGCCGTCGGATTTGCTGATTACAGTGACGTTATTTCTTTCGCACTCCTCATCATCATCCTTGTTGTCAAGCCGACCGGTATCTTTGGTGAAAAAATTACGGAGAAGGTGTAAATTATGAAAATATCAACGAAACGAACGATCTGCAACCTCGTTTTCATCGGGCTGCTCTACCTCGTCGTCGTGCTGATCCAGTTATTTGCACCTGCGACATCTATGTGGTTCTCCGTCCTGCGTAAAGTCTTTACGTTCGCACTTGCCGCTGTATCCATGAACCTTCTCAACGGATTCACAGGGCTCTTCTCTCTCGGTCAGGCAGGTTTTATGCTGCTTGGCGCGTATACATACGCAATTTTCACAATTCCCGCCGAATCCCGCTATATGGTATTCAAAAACTGGGGAGAAAGCCTTGTTAATATCGAGGTTCCCATGGTCATTGCGCTTGTACTTGCCGGTCTTGTTGCCGCATTCTTTGCATTCCTCATCGGTCTTCCGGTATTAAAGCTCAAGAGTGACTACCTCGCCATCGCGACTCTCGGTTTTGCCGAAATCGCCCGCGGTATCGTTCAGTCTCAGGACCTCGGTTCTTTGACAAACGGTCCTGACCCGCTGCACTCCTTCAATACCACGACTAACATCGTAGTATTCGCAGCCATCGCCGGTATTTGTATTCTGGTGATTTATCTCCTCATTAACTCCACGTACGGTAGATCATTTAAAGCCATTCGCGACGACGAAATTGCAGCCGAAGCGATGGGCATCAACCTCGCTCACCATAAGAGAATTTCCTTTATCGTATCTTCTTTCTTCTGTGGTATTGCCGGCGCAATGCTCGCAATCTGCAACACTACCGTTTCTTCCGTTTCATTCACCTCCAATATGACATACCAGATCCTTCTCGTTGTCGTTATCGGCGGTATCGGTTCCATTTCCGGTTCTCTCATTGCTGCGTTTATTTACTACACGAGCAGTGAATGGTGGCTGAAATTCCTTGACGTGGAAACGGTCATCGGTGACACGAAGCTTCCGCTTCTCGGCCCCGGATTCCGAATGGTAGTATTCTCTGTACTGATTATGATTATCGTACTCTTCTTCCGTAAGGGTATTATGGGTACTCGAGAGATCTCCGTTTACGACGGTTATGTAAAAATCAAAAACTTCTTTTGCTCGCTTTCTAAAAAGAAGGGGGGTACTGACAAATGAGTGAAGTAAAAAATCTTTTGCACGTTGAAAACGTCACCATGCAGTTTGGCGGTGTCGTAGCCGTTAACAACCTCACGTTTGACGTCAACGAGGGCGAGATCGTTGCTCTCATCGGTCCGAACGGCGCCGGAAAAACAACGGTATTCAACGCAATCACCGGCGTGTATGAACTGACGAACGGCGCGATCTACTTCGACGGAAAGCTCCTTGTTGAAAATCATCCGCAGGGTAAAATGAAAAAAATGTACGCCGGTGAAAACGCCGATAAGTACAAAAATATTATCACAAAAACTCCCGACCAGATCACAAAACTCGGTATGGCACGTACGTTCCAGAATATCCGTCTTTTCAAATCCATGACGGTATTTGAAAACGTTCTCACCGCGATGCATCTGCGCCGCACGTCCAATCTGTTTACTGCCACCCTCAAGCTGAATTATAAGGAAGAAGCAACCATGCGAGAGGAAACGATGCGTCTTCTTAAACTTGTGGAACTGGACAACGTAAAGGATGAGCTTGCCACTTCCCTTCCGTACGGTAAGCAGAGAAAGCTTGAAATTGCACGAGCACTCGCAACGGGACCGAAGCTCCTTCTTCTTGACGAGCCTGCTGCCGGTATGAACCCGCAGGAAACGGACGAGTTGACAGCGTTTATTCGTAAGATCCGTTCGGATTTCGGTTTAACCGTCCTCTTAATCGAGCATCATATGAATCTCGTTATGGATATATCCGACAGAATCTACGTCATTGACTTCGGCCGAAAAATTTCCGAAGGTATTCCGTCCGTGGTACAAGCGGATCAAAAAGTTATTGATGCATATCTGGGGGTAACTGACGATGAGTAATATTCTTGAAATTAAAAATCTTGTCGTATCGTACGGCGGCATCGAAGCTGTAAAAAACATCTCCCTGGAAGTTCCTACGGGAAAGATCGTTACCCTGATCGGTGCAAACGGTGCGGGAAAATCCACAACTCTCAAAACGATCGCAGGACTTTTGAGACCGAAGACCCCTGAAAACAAAAACGAACAGTCTCAGATCAACTTCAACGGTCAAAACATCATTGGTCTGACCCCTGATAAGATCGTAAATATGGGCATCACCCTCGTACCCGAAGGTCGCCGCGTTTTTCCGAACCTTACCGTTAAGGAAAATCTGCGAATTGGTGCTTACCTCCGCAAAGACGATTTGAAAGATGACCTCGAATACGTGTACAATCTCTTCCCTCGCCTCAAAGAGAGAGAATGGCAGCTCGCCGGTACTCTCTCGGGCGGTGAACAGCAGATGCTTGCCGTAGGACGTGCTCTTATGAGCAAACCCAAGCTCATTATGATGGACGAGCCCTCCCTCGGACTTGCTCCTCTCGTTGTAAAGGGCATCTTCGATATCATCAAGACGATCAACAAAGAGGGCATCACGGTTCTTCTGATCGAACAGAACGCGAATATGGCACTGAAAACTGCTGACCTTGCGTATGTTCTCGAAACGGGGCTTATCACAAAATTCGGCACCGGCGAAGAACTTCTGAACGATGAATCGGTCAGAGAAGCGTATCTCGGAAAAACAAAAAATAGCTAACAACAGTAACACCTCCGTATGTTAATGGATAAATCCATAATCATTCGGAGGTGTTTTGTATCAGAACAACATTTGAATCTCTGCCGTTTTGTTCGTCTGTTTATTTACTTTTCAATCGGAAATACGATACCGTTCTGATCGCGAATGGTATCCATAACCCGGAGAGTAATGCGTGTCACTTCATTAAAGGAGTCAACGCTCATCTCTCCACGTATCGCACGAACAAAATCGGCGATTTCGTAGATCATATTGTTTTCCGTTCGTCCATCGACGAGGATCGTATCTTCCCCGCCACGCTTGTGGAGACACACCTTTTCAAACAAGGACAGTTTGGTGATTGTAATCGTTCCATCCTCGCCCGTGATGATGGACGGGGTGTACGAGTCAGTGATTTTTGAATAGACAACCTCTGCTTGATGCGTGCCGTAATCGAGAAATACACTGCCCATTCCCTCCATGCCATTATGAAGGATCACAGACTTCGAATAGACGTCCTTCGGCTCTCCAAAAAGCATCACGCAGCAGTGAAGTGCATATACCCCAATGTCCATCAGCGCCGCATTTCCCATTGCCGGATTGAACGCATTGAGCACTTCCCCGTTTTTAAACTTATCGTAACGCGAAGAATATTGGCAGAAATCAAACACCGAACGACGGATTACTCCAATCTCCTTCATCGCGCCTCTCACCGCATCCACTGCCGTATCGTGACCGGGGCGCATTGCCTCAAGAACGATCACGCCGCGTTTTCTGGCAAGTTCTTCGAGTTCACAGAACTCCGCCTCACTCAAACAAGCAGGCTTTTCCACCAACACGTGTTTGCCGTGTTCAATAGCCGCTTTTGCTTGTGCAAAATGCAGGAAATTGGGACTTGCCACGTACACCGCATCAATATCCGATGACAAAAATTCTTCCATATCCGTATAGACATTCGGAATTTGGTATTTTTCTGCAAATTCCGTGCCGCGCTCTTTTGTTCTCGAATACATCGCGTGCGCTGTGATTCCCTCCGAAATGGCAACGCTTTCACACAGCCAATCGGATACGAAATTACTTCCGATGATTCCAAGTTTGATGTCGTTCATAATACCCTCCGTCAATTCTCATCCTATTTGTAAATCAAACGATATTTTATAAAACAGAGCCTGCAAGCAAGCTCTGTTTCTCTGTTTTTATTCTGCTTTTTCGGACTTTTGTGTTTTTTCTGTTTCGGTCTTTTGTGTTTTTTCGGTTACTTCGGCTTTTTCTTCCGTTTTAGGGTTTGTAATCAGTACATTCATATACTGGTACGGAATCTCGATATTGAATTTATCAAACGCCTTTTTCACGTCTTCCCACATATCAAAATATACTGTCCAGTAATTTTCACTTTCTACCCAAACGCGAAGCTTAACGGTAACTGCCGATTCGCCATGAGCAGCCACAAATACCTGAGGAGCGGGATCCTTCATAACGAGGTCGTTTACCGCAGCCGTCGCAAGAAGAACTTTTCTTGTAAGATCGATATCTGCTGTATAGGAAATACCAAAATCAAAATCGATACGTCTTTCTTTTGCGAGAGAAAGATTGGTGATGGTACTGTTTGCCATCGCGGAGTTCGGCACAACAATATTTCGGTTATCTCCCGTACGAATACTCGTGTAGTATATACCGATATCTGTTACGGTACCGCTTACTGTGCCATTATCAATAAAATCGCCAATGTGGAACGGCTTGCAGCACATAATCATTACACCGCTTGCAATGTTAGAAAGGCCGCCCTGCAGAGCAAGACCAATCGCAAGACCACAAGAACCAAGAACCGCGATCACCGTCGATTCCGGAACACCGAGAACCAGCACAGCAGAAAGAATAATCAAAACCTTCAGTACAGCATCCAGTATATTGGCAAGGAATGACTGAACGTTGGAATCCAGTTTGGAATATCCTTTGGTTTTCTTGACAGTCTTAACAATGTACTTACACACCGGGAAACCAATGATAAGAATTGCCGCCGCAATCAAAAGATGTATCGCAAAGTCAACGAGATATGTGTTAATAAAGGTAAGAAGCCACTGAGTCATAGTAATTCTCCTTAAATTATTGTTATCAATAATAATTATACAATATTTTGGCGTACAGTTCAAGGAGTTTACGTAATTTTACGTATTTTTTTATTTTTTGCCTCGGAGCTCTACGCGGCGGATCTTACCGCTGATCGTTTTCGGAAGTTCGGGCAAAAATTCAACAATTCGCGGATACTTATACGGTGCCGTATGCTCTTTTACATATGTCTGAATCTCTTTTACGAGTTCGTCGGAACCTTCTTTGCCCGGTACAAGAACGATGGACGCTTTCACAATCTGACCGCGGATCTCATCGGGCACAGCGGTAACCGCACACTCGAGAACGTACGGAAGTTCCATAATAACGGATTCGATTTCAAACGGACCGATACGGTAGCCGG
>JAZRNC010000271.1:0-21348 GCA_045647965.1 Eubacteriales bacterium
GCGCATTCAATTGAAAACAAAACTGACACCGTATGAAAAACGATGTCAGTTTCATGAAAACATGAGATTTTAAGAGATATTTCAAGCTATTCTACGAAATGCTTTTCTTTTTCGAGTCTTTTGACTTGGGTTCACTCCAAATTTGCTGCTTTTTTTATTAGCTTACACGAGAAGGCTTTCGGCGTATCTTACCGTTTCCATCGCATCCTTGGCGTATTTGTCGGCGCATATCCGATCGGCGTATTCCTGATTAAGAACGGCACCGCCAACGACGACTTTACACCACGGAGCATCGGCGTGGAGTCGGCGGATCGTATCTTCCATTGCGGGAACAGTGGTGGTCATCAGCGCGCTGAGTCCAACGAGGGGAGCGTGGGTTTCTTTCACTTTTTCTACGATCACGTCCGGTTTGACATCTTTTCCGAGATCAATCACGTCAAATCCGTAGTTTTCGAGGAGCAGACGTACGATGTTTTTTCCGATATCGTGAATATCTCCCGCTACGGTGGCGATCACGACCGTTAATTTTTTGGTATCCGCTTTTTTATCCAAGGAAAGAGCGGATTTTATCACTTCAAACGAAGATTTTGCCGCCTCCGCGCTCATAAGGAGCTGGGGAAGGTAGAATCTTTTTTCTTCGAATCCTTTTCCGACGGTGTCGAGTGCGGGAATTACGTCGTTTTGTACGATATCCATCGGGGAGGTCGTTTCGAGAAGGGATTTCGTGAGATCGGCGGCGAGCTCGCGCAGTCCTTTTATAATCGCATCTTTCAGGGTGTCAGCCGTTCCGTCTTTTGGTGCAGCGGACGATTTCGGTGCTGTGAGGGTGGCATCCGTCGGCTGGGAATCGGCGTACGCGATATAGTCCGCGCAGTTTTTGTCAAGTCCGTGGAGCGCGCGGTAGGTGAAGTACGTGTTCATCATCGGCTGAGAGTAGGGATTCATGATCGCGGCGGACAGCCCGTTTTCAAGAGCGAGCGCAAAGAACGTTCCGTTGATGCGGTCACGCTGCGGCAATCCGAACGATACGTTGGAGATACCAAGTGACGTGCGGCATCCCATTTCGCGGAGAATGGAAAGGGTCGTCAGCGTGGTTTTGGCGGAACTTGCATCGGCGCTGATCGTCATAGCCAGGGGGTCAAAGATGAGATCGTGCTTTTGAATGCCGTATTCGGCAGCCCGCGCGATGATCTTTTCGGCAATACGTACCCGTCCCTCCGCGGTATCGGGAATTCCGTTTTCATCAAGGGTAAGGGCGACGATCACGCCACCGTATTTCGCCGCAAGAGGAAAGGTAGCACACATACTGTCTTCTTTGCCGTTTACGGAGTTGATCATCGCTTTTCCGTTGTAAATACGGAGCGCTTTTTCCATTGCCGTAGGATCTGCCGTGTCGATTTGAAGAGGCAGATCGAGAATGGCTTGCAGTTCGGTGACGGCTTCCGTCATCATAGAAACTTCGTCTATATCGGGCAGACCGACGTTTACATCGAGGATGTGCACGCCGCAGTCTTTTTGATTTAATCCTTCATTTAATATATAACCGATGTCGTGCTCAACGAGTGCTTCTTTGAATCTCTTTTTGCCCGTGGGGTTGATTCTCTCTCCGATCAGGATGGGGGAATCCTCGAAACGACGTGCGTGTGTATAGGACGAAACCCACGTGATCTCTTTTTTGGTGACGGGAAGGGGGGGAAGATTTTCCGTTTCCATATGAAGTGCCGCTATGTGTTCGGGGGTCGTTCCGCAGCATCCGCCGACAATTCGAACACCTTCCCGTACCAATTCGGCGACATCCGCGGCAAATTCATCGGGCGTGACGTCGTAATGCGTTACCCCGTCCGTACAGCAGGGAAGTCCGGCGTTCGGCTTCAGAATGACGGGAACGGAGGCGACGGAAAGCATCTCTTTCATAATCGGGGTGAGCTGTTTGGGGCCGAGGGAGCAGTTGGCACCGATCGCATCGGCGTGCATTCCTTCAAGGAGCGCGGTCATCGCAGACGGTGTGGCTCCTGTGAGAAGTTTTCCATCCTCGCCGTATGCGTTTGTAACGAAAACGGGCAGCGTGGAGTTTTCCTTTGCGGCAAGGAGTGCGGCTTTGGTTTCGTAGCTGTCGTTCATCGTTTCGATGAGGATGAGATCCACGCCGAGCTTTTCGCCGATCTTTACGGTTTTCGCGAAGATCGATACGGCTTCCTCGAAGTCGAGATCTCCGTACGGCTTGAGCAGTCTGCCGCTTGGCCCAATGTCGAGCGCGATAAATTTTTCTTTCTTTGAAGTGGAGGTGTCCCTTGCTTTTTTTGCAATATCCACGGCGGCGGTGATGATATTTGTAAGAGTTTCGGCGTCGAATTTCAGAGAGTTTGCGCCAAACGTATTGGTACTTACCACATTGCTTCCCGCGTCGTAGTAACGGCGGTGGATGTTACAAACCACGTCGGGATGGGTGAGGTTCCACGTTTCGGGGGGAGTACCCACCGGCAGCCCATCGGCTTGCAAAAGAGTGCCCATTCCGCCGTCGAGTATGAGCAGATTGTTTTTGATATAATTCAGAATATTCATAACGTCTCCTGAGTGTTGTTTTCCATTCCGATAATGGCGCTGACCGATTTTGTCGGCGTCATCATCCCGCTTTCGCAGAGTGTTAGTCCGATCCTCCGTGGACAGTCGAGAATTTTAAAAATCTCTTTTTGAAAGGAGAGGGGAAGGTCCCCGTATCCCGGACTGAATCTGGGTTTCACGCGCGACGTGAGGCGGAATTGGTCGTTAAAGATGTCGCAGAGCGCTTCGATCCGTTCGGCACCGATCGCTTGAATGCAAAAGGCGGTGGCGGGTGAGATTTTTGTGTATTTTAGAAGAAGGCGGTCGATTCCGAGTCCTACGGTGGCGGCGAACACAATGGCACGTGAGCATCCGCAAAGATTTTTTGACAGATCTGTGCTCGCGACGCTTGTGTGGGAAAAATCCACCACGTTACCGTCGATACGAACCGGTAGCTCAGCGTAGCAAATTTTCGGTGTAAGCGTGTCCCGGATTTCTGCCTCACACCGATCGATCAGTGCGAGTATTTGCTCATCGGGTTCGCTTTTCATATACCGCAGAACCTCCCGCCGATCGATTGGGGGGAGGTTTTTTGGGGTGGTGATTATGTGAATCATCATACAAGACCGAGAATGTCCGAGAGATTGCCGCGGATCTTTTCGGCGACGTCGGGTTTGTTCATCGAATACACGTGAACATTCGTGATGTTGTTGGCGAAGAGGTCAATGATCTGATCTGTGGCGTAGGCAATACCCGCCTGCTTCATCGCGGCAGGAGAAGAGCCGAATTTGTCAACGAGGCTCTTGAATCTCTGCGGCATATGGGAACCGGACAGCTTTATGGCACGTTCCACTTGAGTGGCGTTCGTGATCGGCATAATACCGGCGATGACGGGAATGGTGATACCTGCCTCGCGGATTTTGTAGAGGAAGTTGTAGAGCAGATTGTTGTCAAAAAACATCTGTGTGGTGAGGAATTCGCATCCCGCGTCCACTTTTTCCTTCAGATAACGAATATCATCCTTTTGATTCGCGCTTTCCGGATGGATCTCGGGATAACAAGCGCCTCCGATGCAGAAATTCGCACCGCTTTCCTTTAATTCGTGAATCAGGTCGATGGCGTGATGGTATTCCCAAAGACTCCGATCGGCATCCTGCATGGATGGGGGAATATCCCCGCGCAGAGCCATGACGTTTTCGAGGCCTGCTTCTTTGATCTCGGCGATCTTTTCGCGGACGGACTCACGTGTGGAGGAAACGCAGGTGAGGTGGGCGAGCGTGGGTACGCCGTAGAGTTCTTTGATGTTTTTGGCGATGTCGAGTGTATAACGGCTTGTACCGCCTCCCGCTCCGTACGTTACGCTCATAAACGCGGGAAGAAGCTTGGCAATCTCTTCCGTGGCGGATTTTACGCTTTCAAACAGCGTATCCGTTTTGGGAGGGAACACCTCAAACGAAAGGGAGAGGGCGTCGTTTTTCAGTAAATGGATCAGTTTCATAGTGTTTTATTCCTTGTAATATTCTTTATCTTACATTATAGCATGAATTACGCACACAAATCAATATTTTTTGGATGGATTTTGGGAGAAGCAGAAATGCTTTTTGTGGTTTTGATGCTATTTGGAGTGGTATTGTTGTGATTTTTGTGCATGGTTACAAAGTTTTTTGTTTTAAACAATTTACTTGACTAAAGCGCTAAAGCGTGGTATAATACTACCATCATTACTTGGATAAAAAAGGACGAAAAAATGATCGACAGCATCCTCAAAAAAGAAGAAAAAGCGATATACGACCTTCGCGCGTTGTACGAATCCTACGGATATAAGAAATATAAGATGTCGAAATTCGAAGAATACGATCTGTATGCGGCAAACCGCAGTTTTCTTGCGGAAGGAAACATCATTACGTTTAACGATACACACGGGAAACTGCTCGCGCTGAAGCCCGACGTTACCCTTTCCATTGTCAAAAACGTGGAAGAAAACAAGAGAACCAAAGAATATTACAACGAAAACGTGTATCGCGCGATCGATGGCGAATACCGCGAAATTATGCAGGTCGGCATTGAGTCGATCGGGGACGTGGATCTCTACGCCATCTGCGAGGTGATCATGCTTGCTAAAAAGAGCCTGCAGACGATCTCGGACAATTATCTTCTCGACTTGTCAAATGCGGCGTTCGTCGGGGGACTGCTCGACACAGCGAAGATTCCGTTTGACGTGAGGGAAAAACTGCTCCATTGTATTTCGGAAAAGAATACGCACGACATCGTCACGATCACGGCTGGTATGGGACTTGATCGCGAGTTCGGTGAAAAACTTGGCGCGATTGCCTCTCTGTACGGAGATTTTTCCGACGTGATCGAAAAGGCTCGTCCGCTGGCTGACGGAAACGCTACGATGTGCGCGGCGCTCGATGAACTCGAATCCATCTATGCTTTTATGTGCAGCGTGGGAGAGGGCGATCGTCTGAAGCTTGATTTTTCTCAGATCAACGATATGAATTATTATAACGGCATTACGTTCCGCGGATTTATCGACGGTGTTCCAAACGGCATCCTTTCCGGAGGAAGATACGACCGTCTTCTTGAAAAAATGGGCAAGAATACGGGAGCGGTCGGTTTTGCGATCTATATGAATATGCTTGACTTATATTTTGACGACCGACGCGAGTACGATGTGGATATCCTCGTCACGTACGGTGAGGGCGCCGATCTGATCGCAATGACGAAGACGGTGAATATGATCCTCGGCGGCGGCAGAAGCGTGAGAGTTCAGCGTGAAGGCGAGGAAATGAACGTACGCTGCAGAGAACACTACCGTTATACGAAGGGGGGACTTGAGATTGCAAACGCTTAACATTGCACTGCCAAAGGGCAGACTTGGTGAAAAAGTATATAAAATGCTGGAGGAGCTCGGCTACGGATGTGCCGGAATGGTCGACGGTTCCAGAAAACTGATTTTTGAAGATGACGCCGGACTTGTGCGTATGTTCTGGGTTAAACCCTCGGATGTGGATATTTACGTCGAGAGAGGTGCTGCGGATATCGGCGTCGTCGGACGGGATATTCTTGCGGAACACAAGCCGGACGTGTATGAGCTCTTGGATCTTGGCTTTGGAAAATGCCGTATGTGCGTTGCGGGAAAAGTGGGCGAGGATGTCGATATTGATCGCACCCTCCGCGTGGCAACGAAATTCCCCGTGATTGCGAAAGAATATTACGCTTCCAAAAGCCGTGAGATCGACATCATCAAACTGAGCGGATCAATCGAGATCGCGCCGATCATCGGACTATCCGACGTGATCGTGGATATCGTGGAAACGGGATCGACGCTGAAGGAAAACAATCTGGAAGTGAAGGACACCATTTGCGATATCAGCGCAAGAGTGATTGTAAACAAGGCGGCGTACCGTTTTAAGAATACGGAAATTACCACTATGCTGGAAGGGATCAAAAAGGTTTTGGGAAAATGATAAAGATCTATGACATAAACGAAATATCGGTTTCGGATATCCTTGCCCGTGATGAAGAAAAAATGGATGTATCGGGCATTGTTTCCGACATTATTGCTGCCGTACGCCGCGGTGGAGATAAGGTTCTGCTCGAATATACGGAAAAATTCGATAAGGTGACGCTTGACTCCCTCGTTGTCAGCGAAGCCGAGATGGCAGAAGCGGTAGAGACGGTGGATCCTGCACTTTATGAAATTATGCAGTCGGCGGCGGAGAATATCCGCGCGTATCACCGCTGTCAGCAGAGACAGGGTTATGCGCTGACCGACAAACCCGGCGTGATCCTTGGACAGAGAATCACCCCCATTGATAAGGTGGGTGTTTACGTTCCCGGAGGAAGCGCACCCCTGCCGTCCTCGGTACTGATGAACGTGATTCCCGCCAAAATCGCGGGCGTACCGTTTATTGCGATGGCAACTCCTCCGATGAAGAACGGAAAGATCAACAGCGCTATTCTTGCGGCGGCAAAGATCGCAGGCGTTGACGTGATCTACAAAATGGGAGGCGCGCAGGCAGTGGCAGCCCTGGCATACGGAACGGAGAGCGTGACTGCGGTATCAAAGATCGTAGGCCCGGGAAACGCGTTTGTTGCAGAAGCCAAGAGACAGGTGTTTGGCAAGGTCGGTATCGATATGATTGCGGGACCGAGCGAGGTTCTCGTAGTGGCGGACTCCACATCGGATGCAAAAGTGGTGGCGGCGGATATGCTGTCCCAGGCAGAACACGACAAAATGGCGAGTGCCATTCTCGTTACCGATTCGATGGAGCTTGCCGTCGGTGTCAGAGAGGAACTCGAGAAACAGATTCCCCTTCTTGACAGAGCGGAGATCGCGCGCGTATCCATTGACGAAAACGGGAAGATCATCGTAGCGGAGGATTTGTCCTGCGCGATCGATATTGCGAACGAAATCGCTCCCGAACATCTGGAACTGATGTGCGACGACCCGTTTGCGTATCTCCCCGAAGTGAGAAACGCCGGCTCAATCTTTATGGGAAAGAATTGCCCCGAGCCTCTTGGGGATTATTTTGCGGGAACGAATCACGTTCTTCCGACGTCGGGTACTGCCAAGTTCAGCAGCCCGTTGTCCGTGGATGATTTTGTGAAAAAATCGTCGTATCTCTATTATACGAAAGAGGCACTTGAGGCAGAAGCATGGAAGGTCAATACCTTTGCAAAGCACGAAGGTCTCACTGCCCACGCAAGGAGTGCGGTCGTGCGTTTTGAAGAGAAGGAGAACTGAAATGAGCCGTTTCTTTGATTCGAAATTTTCCTCTCTTGAAGCGTACGTTCCGGGGGAACAGCCGAGAGATAAAAAATACATCAAGCTGAACACCAACGAATCTCCCTTTCCGCCGTGTCCCGCTGTGCTTGCGGCGCTGAACAAAGAGGCTGCCGCAGATCTCAGATTGTATTCTGATCCGACTTCCATTTCCGTGAAGCGGGCGGTGGCTGATTTTTGGGAAGTTGGCACAGAAAACGTGTTTATTGCCAACGGCTCGGACGAGTGTCTGAATTTCCTCTTTATGGCGTTTGCGGAAAACGGCGTGGTGTTTGCAGATATCACGTACGGATTTTATAAAGTGTTTGCGGAACTGTACGGAAAAAAGACGACGGTCATTCCGCTGAAGGAGGACTTCACGATCGACGTGAAAGATTACGCGGATACGGACGGCACAGTCTTTATTGCCAATCCGAACGCGCCGACGGGGATTCTTCTTACTCCCGACGAGATCGAGTGGCTTCTTAAATCGAATCCGGATCGCCTTGTTGTCATTGACGAAGCGTATGTGGATTTTGGTGGAACGAGCGTGGTTCCGCTTACGAAACGGTACAAAAATCTCGTGGTCGTGCAGACGTTTTCCAAATCCCGTCAGTTGGCAGGAGCACGTCTCGGCTTTGCGATTGCGGATTCCGAGATCATTGCGGGAATGGAAACGATCAAATATTCCACCAACCCCTATAACGTCAACCGATTGACGCAGCTTTGCGGTACGCTTTCGATGGAAGATCGTGACTATTTTGATAACACCAGAAATCAGATTATAGAAAACAGAGAATATGCGGCGGCGGAACTTAAAAAACTCGGTTTTTCCATGACGCCGTCGAAGACGAATTTCCTTTTTGTTACCCATCCGTCCATTGGCGGGGAGGCGTATTATCTGGCGCTCAGGGAGAGGGGAATTCTCGTGCGGTATTTCGCCTCTCCGAGAATATCGGATTATGTGAGGATCACCGTCGGCTCGGCAGAGGAAATGAAAGCGCTCATCTCTGCGACGGAGGATATTTTGAAAGGAAATGAGAAATGATTAGATGTCATCAGATTGAACGGAATACAGCGGAGACGCAGATTTATCTCGCTCTTTCGCTTGACGGTATGGGTCGGAGTACGATCGACACCGGATGCGGATTCCTTGACCATATGCTCACGTTGTTTGCCAAACACGGCAGATTTGATTTGACCGTGAAGTGCAAGGGGGATACGAACGTAGATTACCACCACACGACGGAAGACATCGGAATTGCTCTTGGTGAAGCATTCCGTGGGGCGCTCGGAGAAAAACGCGGGATCACAAGATACGCGGACATCCTTCTTCCGATGGATGAGGCACTCATTATGGCGGTGGTGGATATTTCCGGACGAAGCCATCTTTCCTTTAACGCCGTGATGCCCACGGAAAAAACGGGGGATTTTGATACGGCACTCTGTAAGGAATTCTGGCTCGGATTTGTCCGTACGGCGGGAGTCACCCTGCACGTAAAGATGCTGGACGGTGAAAATTCGCATCATATTATTGAAGGAATCTTTAAGGCGCTGGGAAGAATTTTGTCCGCCGCTTGTGCGATCGATGCGCGTTATGTCAATGAAATTCCGTCGACGAAGGGAATTCTTTGAGACTCAACAAATAGGAGAAAACTATGATAGCAATCATTGATTACGGCGTGGGGAATATTTTTTCCCTGTGCCGATCGTTTGAATACATTGGTGCTGACGCCAAATTGACGGCGGATCTCTCGGAAATACGGCGCGCTGACCGCATCGTTTTGCCGGGAGTCGGCGCGTTTGGGGATGCGGCACAGAAACTGCGGGATTCGGGTCTTTGGGACATCGTGATCGAAGAAAGCACGAAAAAACCGCTTCTTGGAATCTGCCTCGGTATGCAGATGCTTCTCCGTTACAGCACGGAGTTTGGCAGACACGAAGGCCTTGGGTTGATCGATGGCGGTGTTGTACCGATCGCGGATGCAATTCCCCCATCGTATAAGATCCCGCATATTGGCTGGAATGCACTGCATTTCCCGAAGGAGCGTGAGCGTTGTCCGATCTTCCGAGGAATCGGAGAGGGCGACCACGTGTATTTCGTACATTCGTACTACGCGGCGCAGTGTGACTCCGCAGTAGCGGCAACTACGGAATACGGTGCAGAACTGACGGCGGCGGTTACGGATGGAAAATTCGTTTACGGTGTGCAGTTCCACCCCGAAAAGAGTGGGGACGTCGGACTTGAAATTCTCAGAGCATTTTCTTCGCTCTGATGCTTGGTGACGGAGGAAAAGATATGATAGTATTGCCGGCAATCGATCTCTCGGGCGGAGCTGTGGTACGGCTCTTTCAGGGGGATTACAAACAAATGACGGTGTATTCCGACGATCCGGTTTCCGTCGCAAAGGGCTTTTATGATAGCGGAGCACGAGTGATGCACGTCGTTGATCTTGACGGAGCAAAAGAGGGATACGCCGTGAATGCGGACGTGATTCAAAAAATCGTTGCGGAAAGCGGCATGTTCGTTGAGGTTGGTGGCGGAATCCGAAACGCCGAAACCGTCAAGGCATATCTTGACGGAGGGGTTGGCAGAGTGATTCTCGGCACAGCAGCTCTGCGAGATCCGGAATTTCTTCGCCAGATGCTTCTGGAATACGGAGAGAGAATCGCAGTAGGCGTGGATATCAAAAACGGAAACGTGGCGGTCAGCGGCTGGCTCGAAGACGACGGCATTTCCTACCGCGATTTTCTTTTGAAAATGCAGGAATACGGGGTAAAAACGATTATTTGCACCGATATTTCGAAGGATGGTGCGATGAAGGGAACGAACAGAGAACTGTATCGTGAGATATCGGCAGAGTATTCGTTCCGCGTGATCGCGTCGGGCGGTGTTTCCACCATGGACGATGTACGGGCGCTTACCGATATGGAACTGTACGGTGCGATCATCGGACGGGCACTGTATAATGGTGGTATTGATCTCTCCGAAGCTGTGAGAGTCGCTCACCGCGCAGAAATTTAAAGTTGGAGTATCAAAATGATAACGAAAAGAATTATTCCTTGTCTCGACGTGAAGGATGGCCGCGTGGTGAAAGGCGTGAACTTTCTCGGACTTGCCGACGTTTCGTCACCGATAAAGCTTGCGGAATTTTACAGCAAATCCGGCGCGGATGAGCTTGTCTTTTACGACATCACAGCCTCCGCGGAGGGCAGAGCGTTGTTCTGTGATATCCTTCGTGAAACGGCGTCGAAGGTGTACATTCCGCTGACGGTTGGCGGCGGCATCAATACGATTGACGATTTCGATCGCGTGCTGAAATGCGGCGCAGATAAAGTCAGTGTCAACTCGGGGGCGATTCGTAATCCGTCTCTGATCTCGGAAGCGGCGAAAAAATACGGCAGTCAGTGTGTCGTTCTCTCGTGCGATGTGAAAAGAGTGAACGGCGAGATGCATCTGTTTGCGAAAGGCGGCCGCGAGGATACGGGGCTTAATGCGATCGAATGGATTCGTCGGGGGATTGAGGCGGGTGCCGGAGAAATCGTGGTCAACAGCATTGACACGGACGGTGTTCGCCGCGGATTTGACCTTGAAATGCTGAAAATGGTTACGGCGATCTCCTCCGTACCGGTGATTGCTTCGGGCGGAGCCGGATCGGCAGAGGATTTTGTAACGCTGTTTCGTGAAATACCGGAGATGGATGCGGGACTTGCCGCGTCGATCTTCCACTTCGGGGACGTAAAAATCTCCGAACTCAAGCAGCTTCTGTCCGATAACGGAATCAACGTAAGATTAAAATAAACATAGGGAGAAAAACAATGCTTACTATTGACGAACTGAAATTTGATAAAAACGGATTGATTCCCGCCGTTGTTGTGGATTACCTTACCCGCGACGTACTGACGGTGGCGTATATGAATCGTGAGAGTCTGGAGATTTCCATGAAGGAAGGACGCACGTGCTTCTGGTCCCGCTCCAGAAATGAACTTTGGCGCAAGGGGGAAACGAGCGGCAACGTACAGCATATCGTCAAAATTATGGCGGATTGCGACAGAGATGCGCTGACTGTAGTTGTAAAGAAGGATGGCCCGGCCTGTCATACGGGAAGCGAATCCTGCTTCACGGACGAAGTATATCTCAGCGAGGAGATCTCCGATTTCACCGTGCGCGGTCTGATGGGACTGATCGAAGGAAGAAAAATCGAGCAGAAAGAGGGCTCGTATACAACGTACCTCTTCCAGAAGGGGCTTGACAAGATCTTAAAGAAGGTTGGAGAAGAATCCACCGAAGTCATTATTGCGGGAAAAGCGGAAGATAAGGCAGAGACCGTGTATGAGATCTGCGACCTCATTTATCACGTGCTCGTTCTTATGGTTGAAATGGGCATTTCCTACGACGATATTATGAAGGAGCTTTCCGGCAGACACGTCGTGGACCACAAGGTCAAGCAGGAAAAAATGCAATAAAATAAAAAAACAAAACACGGAAGAATCGCGCTGTCGAGAGACTGGAAAATCTTCCGTGTTTTTTGTTTTTACAGAATAAACTGTTTAGAATAAACTGTTTAGAATAAACTATTTGTCAGAGAATCTCTGAGAGAGAAGGAGTCGAGAACGTCTTCGTTTATCTCAACCTTTGCGATGAGATCCGCGAGGAATTCGTTGAATCTCCATTCGGATACGGTCGTCTCGTAATTGTAGAAGAAATCCTCGTTTTCGGGATTTGTCCACGGGGCCTCTTCCGACTCCAGACGAAGGAGATAATGTGTGCCGATCTCGGATTCCACCTTGCAGGTTTCGCCGATCTCAAGGGAGAACGCCGAGGTGATGAGTTCTTCTACGAAATCCATCGAGGGATAGAGGTAATAGCCGTTATCGTAGTAGTGATCTTCGGAGTATTCCGTATAGACCTCCATATAATCCGCGCCGCCCTCAAGAAGGGAGTCAATCTTTTCGATCAACTCATTTTTTTCTTTTTTCTCATCCTCTGTCAGATCGGTCTGCTTATAGGAGCCGTCGTTGTTATAAAGAATATATCCTTCTTCATCCGTGAGGTACTTGAACTTATTGTTGACGTAAATATGCTGTACGCGGACGTAATTGTTGTTAAAATACGTGATAAGATCTTCGTTTGTGATTGCATTTGTTCCGCCTGTACCATAGAGATGGTCAAAGACCAAGTTGATCTTTTCGTAGCGCATATAGATATCTCTCAGCATCGTTTTGTTGATCCCATACTTGCCGAGTGTCTCGTTGAACGAATTCAGATTGCCGTCGGCGTACTGCGAGGCGAGTCCGTTAAGATATTCGTCGATGTTGTCGGTCGTGGTACGCGGTACGGTGAGGCCAAATCTCTTGCAAAGCGCATCGCAAACGAGCATCATTTTTACGTTGTCAACGACGTTTGAAAATAGGGATTCTTCGGCGGTCGTACCGTTTTCATCGATGACCATATTGTAAAATTGATCCGAATCCTTGAAATCGGAGTACGTCCGCATAAACTGGGATTTATAGGTGGCGAGGTAGAACGTAAACTCACCGTCTGTGATTTTTGATCCCTCGTACGACATAACGGTTTTCTGCGTACGGCATCCCGTGAGCACGGACAGGAGCAGGACAAGGCACAGGATAGCAGAGAGAAGTTTTAAATAGCGTTTTTTTGTATTCTTCAAAATAAAGTCTCTTTTCTATTTCTGTTGGAATTTAGTATCATTATACCTTATGAAAATGAACAATTTGTATCAATTGGTGATGAAATTCGCGTATTTTTCGAGAATTTCAAGTAAAAACTCCGTGTTTCGAATGTTTTTTCGCATTTTCAGCATCACGAAGGGGGTGGCACCGAGCATAACCTTGACGCCGAGCTGAGGATACGTACCCGCAAGCTTTTGTACGGCGGACGGATTGATCGAATCGGTATAGAGACGGATGATGCCGTCGCGCTCCTCGATTTTGGTAAATCCGCACGTTCTGCCAAGCGCACGGATCCGTGCAATGCGGCAGAGGTTGACCGCCTGGGAGTTCGGTTCCCCATATCGGTCACACAGCTCGTCGATGATATCGTCGTAATCCGCTTCACAAGTCACGCGGGCGATTCGTTTGTACATATCCATTCGCTGGGGAGCGGAGGGAATGTAGGATTTCGATAAATACGCGTCACAACGGATGTCAACGGCGCATTCGGGCAATTCTTTCTTCTTTTCGCCGCCCTTTTCTTCAATGACGGCTTCCTCAAGAAGTTTCATATACATATCGTACCCGACGGCATCGAGATGCCCGTGCTGTTCTGCTCCGAGCAGATTACCCGCACCGCGAATTTCAAGGTCTCGCAGTGCAATACGGAACCCAGCGCCGAATTCGGCGTATTCACGGATGGCGGACAAACGTTTTTCAGCGATATCGGTCAGCATTTTTCCGCGTCGGTAGGTGAAGTAGGCGAAAGCACGAACGCTGGAACGACCGACTCTTCCGCGAATCTGGTGGAGCTGGGATAGTCCGTAGTGATCGGCGTTTTCGATGATGAGGGTGTTGGCGTTCGGAACGTCGATTCCCGTTTCAATGATCGTTGTGCAGACGAGAATATCCACGTCTCCTTTTATCAGGGATTCCCAGACATCCTCGATCTCCTCACGTGCCATTTTTCCGTGTGCGACGGCAATTCGTGCGTCGGGAATGCTGTGTCCGATCCGATCGGCGACATGGTAGATGCCCTCCACTTTGTTGTAGAGGTAGAATACTTGACCGCCTCGGCGAAGTTCCCGTCGGATCGCCTCAAGGATGATCGGCTCGTCGTATTCCATCACGTAAGTCTGTACGGGGGAACGAAGTCCGGGCGCTTCTTCGAGTACACTCATATCAATGAGTCCTCCCATTGCCATATTGAGCGTGCGGGGGATGGGAGTAGCGGTGAGTGTCAGAATATCCGCGCCGACGGCAAGTTGTGTTAGTTTTTCTTTTTGCGCGACGCCGAAGCGCTGTTCTTCGTCGATGATGATCAGCCCGAGATCGTGGAACTGTACATCCTTCGAGATCAATCGGTGTGTGCCGATGATGATGTCGGTATCTCCGCGATTAACACGACGAATGGCGGCTTGCTGTTCGGTGGGCGAACGGAAGCGGGATACCATATCGATGTTGATCGGGAAGGCGCGCATACGACTGAGGAACGTCTGATAGTGCTGGTAGGCGAGAATGGTGGTGGGAACGAGAACAGCAACCTGTTTTCCGTTCATTGCGGCTTTGAAAGCGGCACGAAGTGCAACCTCCGTTTTTCCGTATCCTACGTCACCGCACAGAAGCCGATCCATCGGATACGGTTTTTCCATATCCCGTCGGATATCTTCGATGGCAGTGATCTGTCCGTCCGTTTCTTCGTATTCGAACGAATCCGCAAATTCGCGGCACATATCGTCGTCGGGGTCGTAGGCGATTCCCACTGTACGCTTGCGTCTGGCATAAAGCTCGATCAGCTCCTTTGCCATCTCGCGCGTGGAGGCTTTGGCTTTGCTTTTCGCGCGCGACCAGTCGGCACCGCCCATTTTTGACAGCTTGACCGCTCCCGTATCCGAGCCGGCACCAATGTATTTGGAGACGTGATCGAGCTGATCGACCGGCAGAAATAGCTTGTCGCTGCCCGCATACTTGATGTGAACGTAGTCGCGGGAACTGCCGTCAATCGTCAGGGTTTCCATACCCATATACTGCCCGATTCCGTAGGCCTCGTGAACGACGATATCCCCCACTTCCAAGTCTGCGTAGGAGAGAATGGCCTCGGTGGCGCTTTTGGTTTTCTTTTTCTTTTTGAGGAATCGTCCGTGGGAGGGGCGGGAAGCTTCTCTTGAAAAGTCCATGAGGACGAATTTCGGATAGGCAAGCTCGAATCCGCCCGGGAATTCGCCGCACATCAGAATGACGGGCGTTTTTCCTGTTTTTAGGGAGGCGGAATTTGCGTCGGAGTTCTCATCCACGGAGAGAACGGTATAACCATCGTCGGCGAGAGCCTGCATCAGACCGGTTTTTTCACTCTCGCTTCCGCAAATGACCGCGGTGAGGTAATTTTCCGCGGAGTAACGCTTTAAGTCTTCGGCAAACAGAGCCGTATTTCCCGCATATGCCGGCACGTGACGTACGTTAAGGAGGAAGATACCGCTCGAAGTTTTCGGAGAGTAACCTCGTGTGAGCGCATCCACGAAAATTACGGGTCCCGTCTGGCGACCTGCGATTTCATCGAAGTCTCTCACGAATGCGGCGCTTGCCGGGAGGGTGAGTTCCAAGCTTTCGATCATATCCGTGATGCTTTGATCGAGAAGCGCATGAGCGGCGCCCGTTCTTTCCATGGAAGCGGAATAATCCTCTACGACGAAAACGCCGTCCGTGTATTCAAGGAAACAGGATTCGTCGGGGAAGAGAAGGGGAAGATATTTGTCGGCAAAATTGATGTCCAGACCGTTTTCGAGGGAGGCGAGTTCCCCACTCAGTGTGAGTGCCGCACGGGAGTATTTTTCATCGGCCTCTTTGGTTCTGCCGAGTCGCTGGATCTGTTTTTTGATGTGATCGATCAGTTTCAGGCGGTCTTCGGCGGTAGGGAGGATCTCTCTTGCCGGCGGAACGATAACATACTCCGCTGTCTGATCGCTGAAACGCTGTGTGTCGATGGAAAAATACCCCATGCGGTCGACCTCGTCGCCGAACAGCTCAATGCGAACGGGGCGGCTGCCGTAGGGATAAATATCGACGATGCCGCCGCGGATGGCAAATTGTCCGGCACCCTCGACGAGGTCCACTTTGACATAGCCTCCGCAAGTAAGCTTTTCGGCAAGACGGTCGGTGTCGATCGGTTCGTCGTACGATAGGGAGACGCACAGCTCCCGTAGTCTCTCGGGAGGCATCGTAATCTGCAAAACAGCCTCTGCCGTCGTACAGATAACGAGCGGGGGATTCTCGGCATTTACTCCGGCGAGTGACGCGAGAACGGCAAGACGTTCCCCTTCGTATTCGTGCGAAGAGGAGATGTTATTAAAGCAATATTCTCTTTTCGGGAGATAGGCGGCGCGAATCCCGACGGAAAGGAGAAAATCGCGATACGAGGCGGCTTTTTTCTCGTCGGGGAAGAGAATGACGAGTGGCTTTTTCTCGTCAGTAAGATCCCGAGAGAGGGAATGGAGGAAAACCGGAGTCGAACCGTCCGTTAGACCGCCGACGTGGAACGGCTTTCGTTTTTCGAATACGGGGGCTTTCACCGCAGAAATGAGTGCGGCGTAATCACGGTTTTTCGATAAAATATCGCAAAGTAACGTATAGTTCATTCTTTCCTCAACAGTGTTTAGAATTTGATTCCGTTGTACTTGCCCATCGCATCGTCGAATTTACCCGCGAGAATCAAGAGTACGGCATCGTAGGTGCATTCGAATATCCCAAACATTTTTTCTCTGTCAGAGTCGGGGATTTTTCCAAGTACCCAGTCTGCCATCGGGTACTCGGGGTTCGGTTTTTCTCCTACGCCGATTCGGATACGGGGGAAGGCGTCGGTAGAGAGACGTGTGATAATACTCCGCAGCCCTTTCTGTCCGCCGTCGGAACCGGATTTGCGGATGCGCATTCTTCCGGGAGCCTGCGCGACGTCGTCGGAGATGACAATAATGTTTGCCGGCGGAATTTTATAAAAGGAAGCGGCTTCCGCTACGGCATCTCCCGAAGCATTCATAAACGTCTGCGGCTTCATCAACAGCACGCGACGGTCGGCAAGGGTAACGGCGGCTGTGAGAGATTTGAATTTCAGCTCACGCAGTTCACCGATTCCGCATTTTTGGGAAATGTAATCCATCGCCAAAAAACCGGCGTTGTGGCGGGTGCGGGCATACTCCCCACCGGGATTGCCGAGACCGACGAGAAGATATTCGGGTTTGCCGTGAGATGATGCGGATTCTGTGGAAATTTTTTTAAAAAGTTCAAAAATGTCTGCCATATTTACCTCAGTGTATGTTTGATAACGCACAAAAACGCCCGATTTTTCTCACCGTGCGTAGTTGGTCGTTTGTGTTTTTGATTAAACGAGATTTACCTTGTCCCCCATGTTCATTTTTATGATCTTGCGGCGGTAATCTCTGGAAATCGGATCGTAGATGAGATCCTCGCAGATTCTCGACGAACCGGAGAAATGCATGGGGATCGCATTTTTGATTCGGAAATGCTTCATATAATAATCAAAGCCGAGGAATGTGTAGATCCCCTGCCGTTTGTCAAGGGGGAGAAAAGCGGTGTCGATCTGGAAATTGCGAAGTCCTGATGTGTATTCACGGAATTTGCAGGTCATATCGAAAACTTCTTTTTCGCTCATTCCTTGCCACAGCCAGAGATTGAGATCGCCCGCGTGAAAAATGTTACGTCCCATACATCCGGCAAGATAAGCAACGCCGACGTCGGTGGACGGGAGGACTTTCAGGCGGAAACGGCTCTCGAGTTTGATATCCATTCCGGGTTCTGCGGTGATGTAGTCGCGAATACCGAGCCCCTCCAGGGTTGACGTCGGAATATCGTGGGAGATCACGAAGCGTGCAGCGGGATGCTCAGCGCACATACGGAAGATCTCCGGATTATAGTGATCATCGTGCCCGTGACTGATGAAAACGTAGAGCTTTTTGTTCAGAGGAATGCGGGGGATGATACCGGACGAGTAGTCGAAAATGAGCATATGCGTTTCCGACTCGATGGTAAATCCGCTGTGACCAATGGCGTTTATGACGATCATAGTTCCTCCTCTGTGTGTTCTACTTGTAGCGTTTCCGTTTTTCCTACGTAATATGTTACCATTATATACCGATTTTGTCAAGGGGGCTCGCCGCCGCTGTCGATTTTTTTGAAAAAATTGCACGGAAACGAAAAGACATTTCGTTTTGCTCTTTACTTTTTTTTGAAAATATGGTATGATTAAAATGTATACAGGGGTTTTGCTCCAAAAGGGGGGTACCCCTACCACAGAAAGGATTATAGCGACTATGTCACATGATTTTCTTGAAATATTAAAGCACTTCAACCTTGATATCGATATTTCCTCGTACGGAAACGGACATATCAACGATACTTATATTGTTCACTCCTATCCTGAGTATATTCTTCAGCGTATCAACAAGAACGTATTCAAGGATCCCGCGGGAGTTATGGAAAACATCAAAGGGGTTACGGAATTTCTTCGTGCCAAGGTGATCGAAGCCGGCGGAAATCCCGACCGTGATTGCCTTACCCTGATTTGCACAAACGATGGCAAACCCTTCTATGAACACACCGACGGCGAATTCTACCGTGTGTATAAATTCATAACCAACGCTAAGTCCTACGACAAGGTAGAAAACCCGATGCAGCTTTACTATGCGGCAAAGGCATTTGGCCGTTTCCAGAATCTTCTTGCGGATTACCCGGCGGAAACTCTCCATGAAACCATCGTGGATTTCCACAATACAAAGGCAAGATTCGAACAGTTCAAGACTGCGGTTCAGAACGATGCAGCCGGACGTGCGAAGGACGTAGCAGCGGAAATTCAGTTTGTCCTCGACAGAGAAGCAGATTGCAGCGTTGTTGTGGATGCGATCGCTGACGGCAGAATCCCGCTTCGCGTTACCCATAACGATACCAAGCTCAACAACGTGCTTCTTGATGAAGTAACCGGCGAGGGCGTATGCGTTATCGACCTCGATACCGTTATGCCCGGATCTCTCCTTTACGATTACGGCGATGCGCTTCGTTTCGGCGGATCCAGCGGACTGGAAGATGAAACGGATCTCTCGAAGATCTGGTTCGTTGTCGAAAACTTCGAAGCGTTCACAAAGGGCTTCCTTGAAGAGCTTCCTTCCATTACGGAAGAAGAATTAAAGCTCCTTCCGTTCTCGATCAAGCTGATGACCTACGAATGCGGTTCCCGTTTCCTTGCCGACTACTTGAACGGCGACGTTTATTTCAAGACGCATTATCCGGAACACAACCTCGTTCGCGCAAGAACACAATTTAAGCTTGTAGCCGATATCGAAGAAAAGATGGATGAACTGAACGCCATCGTTGCAAAACTCGCAAACAAATAAAAAAGATCGGCGTATTCAACATACGCCGCTTTTTTGTAACAGCGGAAACCCGCTGCGCATACAAATATAAGACAATTTATTATCTAATACAAGGAAGAAAAAATGAAACTAATGATTGCATCGGATATTCACGGATCCGCTTATTACTGTGAAAAATTGCTCGCAGCCTACGACAGAGAAGGGGCAGACAGACTCCTGCTTCTTGGGGATGTTCTGTATCACGGGCCGCGTAACGATCTGCCGAAAGAGTACGCACCGAAAAAAGTGATCGAAATGCTGAATCAGCGAAGGAACGAGATTCTCTGTGTCCGCGGAAACTGCGATACCGAAGTGGATCAGATGGTGCTCGAGTTCCCGGTTCTGGCGGATTATGCCGTGATCGCAGAGGGGGAGACCGTGATCTACGCTACTCATGGTCACAACTATAACGAAACTAAGCTTCCCCCAATGGCAAACGGCAGTATTTTGCTGAACGGACACACGCACGTTTCGAAGTGTACCGTTCACGACGGTTACGTGTATATGAATCCCGGCTCAGTATCCATTCCGAAAGAAGGTACTGCACACGGATATATGATTTTTGAATCCGGAAAATTTGTTTGGAAAGATTTGGATGGCGTGGAATATCTTTCCTATTCCGTCTAATATACATAATTTAGGAGGCCAATATGGAACTTAACTATTCGGAATGGCATGGTTTTCGCCGCGCGGATTTTACTTTTGAAGAAAGAGACGCATTGATCGTATTCCCGGATGGAAATGCAAACGGAAAATGGATGATCAAAATGGAATATTTTGACGCATTTCCGGAACTTGAGATCGAACTTCTTCATCGCGGATGGCATCTTGCTTATCTGACGAATAAAAATCGCTGGGGTGTAGACGAGGATTCGGATGCCAAGGCGAGATTTGTGAAATATATGGCGGCGGAGTTTTCGCTCGAAGAAAAGGTCGTTTGCATCGGAATGAGCTGCGGCGGTCTTTGCTCGGTGAATTTTGCAGCAAGACATCCAAGTCTCGTGTCGTTCTTGGATCTTGACGCGCCTGTTATGAACCTTTACAGCTGCCCAATGGGGTTCGGGATCGGCAAAGCGCTCGGCGGAAATTCGGGCTGGTATGAGCTTGTGGATGCGTACGGCTTTGATATGCCCACCTTCCTCACGTTCCGCGGACATCCGCTCGACAAGATCCCTGCACTCGTGGAAAATCGCATCCCCGTGGCGCTCTTATACGGTGACTCTGACGACATCGTTCCGTACGCGGAGAACGGTATTGTTTTGGAGCGCATCTATAAGGAACACGGTCTGCCGCTGTATTTGGAATGCAGAGCGGGATGCGGTCATCATCCGCACGGCCCGTCCGACGTGAAGGTACTCGCGGATTTCATTGAAAAACACACGATTCTGTGAGGAGTTTTAATCCGCACGGCTTATAAAGGATGAAAACGGTATATGATATTTGAAAGATTACTTCTTCCCGACGAAATGCCCCCGTCGTTTGAATCCGTCACACCGCAGCATCTGACGGCGCTTGGAAAAACGTTCCTTTTCTGTGATATTGACAATACCCTTGCGACGTACGACGATGCCGATGCCCCCGAAAACGTCGTTCGCTGGTGCCAGGAGATGAACAAAAACGGCATCACGGTTTCGTTTGTGTCAAATAACGACCACGCCCGTGTTGAGCGCTTCAATCGCCCGTTTGGGTACGTGGCGTACGCAAAGGCTGGAAAACCGGGGACGAAAACTCTGAAATCGGCGATGCGGGATCTTGGCGCGACCGTGGAAAACTCGGCGTTTCTCGGGGATCAGCTCTTGACGGACGCTGCTTGTGCAAAGCGAGCAGGACTTTATTGTCTGATCGTACCGCCGATCAAGGATAAGACAAACGCGTTCTTTCGATTCAAGCGGTATCTCGAGCGGCCGTACGTGAAAAAATTCCGTAGGATAAAGGGGGAGGACTCCC
>JAZRNC010000272.1:0-7113 GCA_045647965.1 Eubacteriales bacterium
GGTAATGCGCAACCGCATCCCCCACACATTCAAGATCCTTTACTTTCAAATCCACCAGAAAAATAACCAGTTTCGTTTCAAAGTGCATAATTTGCAAGCATTTTCTTCTATCGAAGTAAAACAGCTTACAGCCCCATTCAAACAATCGATTTCCGCGTTCCCGATTTACGACCGCGCGAACGAACGGCGCCATCTCTGATTCAAATTGTTCCGGAGTTTTCAACTTATAACGTTGTAGCGTTTCTTTTGTGGCATAATAAATCATTCGTAAACTCCACCCACTTTTTTGATTTGCGTTTTAACATATCTTCATTACATATCCATAGCAGTTTCATCAAGAAGAAATTGCTCAATACCGATATAGAGAATGCCGTCATCGTCGTGCCACGGAATAATGTTATCTTTTACTACTACGATCTTTTTAAAGGAGTCACCTACACGGTTGAGAGATCTGACTTCCTGCTTGCGTTTTTCTTCCTCGCTCACGGTAAGTGCGGACTGAATATAATACTTTTTACTACCTTTGTTAGCCACAAAGTCTATTTCCAACTGTGAGCGTTTGCTCTTTTTATTTTCATCTTTATAACAGTACTCAACCACGCCAACATCTACGCTAAAATCGCGGTTACAAAGCTCATTATAAATGATGTTTTCCATAATATGATTCTCTTCTTGCTGACGGAAATTAAGTCGCGCGTTGCGCAGGCCTACGTCGCTGAAATAATATTTAAGCGGAGATCCAATATATTTTCTGCCTTTAACATCATACCGTTCGGCTTTATATATCATAAATGCATCAATGAAGAAGTCCAGATATCTGCTGACGGTTTCATCGCTTATGCTTACTTGTCTTTCACTTTTAAATGTTTTGGATATCTTGCTTGCGTTAGTAAGTGATCCTACCGAAGAAGAAATGATATTCAAAAGGTCGTCAAGAACGGATTTGTCGTGCAATATCTTGTTTCGTTCTATGATATCACCGATATATATTTTACTAAACAAAGACTCTAGGTATTTCGCTTTTTCCTCGTGTCCTTTTTTCTTCTTCACAAGAGGCAGACCACCGTAGGTATAATACTCTTGCCAAGCATCACGCTTATCGCCTTCGTACGCATGATAGAACTCTTCAAAAGAAAGAGGATTCACACGGATCTCGTCACCGCGTCCGCGGAATTCAGTGAGAATGTCCGAGGATAACATTTTCGAGTTACTGCCGGTCACGTATACATCAATGTTTTCGTGTTTCATCAGTCCGAGCACAACGTCCACAAAGCCGATCTTATCCTCGACACCTTCCACATAGGGGTTTTGAATGGTAACAACCTTTTGAATCTCATCGAGAAACACATAATACGTTTTGCTTTCATCTACAGTTAAGCTGCGGATATACTTGCCAAGTTCAAGAGGGTTACGGTACTTGATATTCTCGTCATCATCGAGTGCAAGACAGATGATACACTCATCTTCTACGCCGATGGACTTAAGATAATCCTTATAAATATTAAACAACAAGTACGATTTTCCACATCTTCTAATACCGGTAATAACCTTTACCAGTCCGTTTTCTTTCTTAGCGATGAGTCTTTCAAGATACTTTTTTCTTTCAATCATAGCCAAACCTCTTTCGGAAATTTTGCGTATTTACGCTCTATTTTCGGTTCTATTATATCATAGCCATAGCAACAAGTCAATATTCACTTTCGGAAATTTTGCGTATTTACGCAACATTCCCAGCTGCATACAATATTCCAATCGGCTTTTTCTTTGTTTACTGCATACCAATCATTGATCCTATTCTTTCGCGAAAGCTCTTGACAAGCTTTCAACTCAGAGTTAACATAGGTACAATAAAATACTCCTCACCCACGGCGATTGCCATTTGTGAGGAGTAATTTTTTGACCACATACAATCCCACTTCCACGTATGGAATAGATGGAGACAATGGAAAATTTGCGGTCAAGGAGAGTTAAAATATTCTGTATTTTGTATCAGGAAGCATTTAAATCAACTTGAAAGTGCTATATGTTGTGTATTTAGAACTTTTTGGGACCGGGATGCTACAGGTTCGATGCCTATCGCTCCATACCAACGCGCCATCACAAGGAACCAATTCGTGCCGGTCGATGTGAAACTCGCGTTACTTTTCGAAATTCTTTCGGTAATGAATATAGCGTTCGTACAGAATCTCGGCGTCAGAGTGGCCCAGCCGTGCGATACTGCCCGGCTTGCTCATAAGCGCAGGATATTCGTAGCAGAAAATCTTTTCGACATACGGTGAAACTGCCTCGAGCTGCCTTTGTATGCGTTCGAACGAAGCAGGGAGAAGCGCCGATTGATAGACCTCTCCTTTGAAACGGAACAGTTCGATATTTGCCCAAAGCTTCGCTCTGCCTGCTTTATCGTGTGCTATTTTCAGCGATTCAAAGTACCCTGCAGTTTGGTCCGGAGTGCTTTTTTCAACGCCCACTTCGTCCTGATAAGCGATAAAGTCTATATCAAGCTGTTCAAGATCGAACACGTAACGGTCATCGGCGTGAAGATCTTTCGTTCCGTACGGGCCAATCAGTGTCTTGAAGCGCTTGTCGAGCCTATGCGCCTCCGCGGACGAAAGATTCACGTATTTGATAAAATCCTCGTCCATATAGCCGTTTATCCAGGTTTCGTCGGGATAGTACCAGCCATAAAAGCTTGCGTGATGACCGTAAAGTGCGGTGAGCTCGTTCATGGCACGAAGCATCTTTTTGAGGATCTCGGGATCGGTCATATTTTTTCTCGGGTCGCGCCAGTTTCCGTAAAATCCGGTGCTCATATATACCTTAAGCTCGATCTTGTCGGCCTCGTCAAGAACGATCTCGATCGGATCGTCAACGGCGAGCTGCCATTTCTCGGAGAAAATATCGGTTTTGAAATAAGCCTTGTCTTTGAATGCGGTAGCAAGCAAGGCAATCTGATCCAGCCCCGCCTCCTTCATTTCACGTATCTTGGCACGCCATTGCTCTTCGGTGAAGTTGTGGAGCGTATCGTTCCAATATTTGCCTTCTTTGGTATTGTGATGTCGGAATTCAAACCAGGTTCCCGTTATAGGCTTTGTGGATATCGGCTTCATTTTTTATCCTTTCTTATCACCAAATTAATACCCCGGCACAATGATCCACTTCGTGCTGAATGATCTGCGCTGTCCAGCCGGTGTAGGTCTTAATGCGGGTTTGCAGCTCCAAGGTCCGATGATAGATTGATAGCGTTTGCCCACGCCGATCATAGTCGCCGCCATGACTACACGGTTATCCTTGTGTGCCGTCGATGTATCCGGCAAATTCTGCGCCGCTTGCAGATCTTCTTTTGTCGCCGCGTCCGACTTTCTCGCAAGAAAGATGGGATCGTGCATTAGTTCTTTAAGCATGATTCCACTCCTTCTTCAGCAGTGCATTGAACAAGACGCTCTGTTTCAAGCATCCTCTTTTTTGCTCCGCCTTCTGAGGATCAAAGCAATCACCACGATCACCGCAAAAGCGAAAGCAATCATAATCCACCACTTTTGCAAATTGCCATCGGAGTCGGCAATATCATCGATCGAGGAATTTCCCGAAGAAACAGCAGAGAGCGTTGAACTTTCAGTTTCAGACCCGTCGAGAGACATGTCTGATTCATCCTCGCTCTCGGTATTACTGATATCCTCTTCCGACTCATCAACTGCGGGCGGGGGTGTCGGCTCGCTGATAAGCACTTCGAACTTAGCACTCAGCCCTTGATACGACACCGTCACCATCACCTCTCCCACCGATTCGGAAGAAAATCCCGACACCGAGAAATCGGACTTGATCGTTTTCACCGAGCCGTCGCTGTACGTCAGCTTGAGCGAAAGTGTCGAGCTGTCAAATTTCTCACCAAGCAAATACTCCGTCTTCGTCACAACGGGCTGTATCTTTGTCAACGCAGGCTCTTTCTTCTCGGCCTCAACAGTAACGTAAAACGTCGTTTTATGGTCTCCGTGTTTGACCGTGATCTTTTGGCGCCCCTCCTTAGACGGGTTATATCCGCTGACCGAAAAATTCTCGGTTACCTCATCAATTTTTCCATCCGTGCGAATCACATTCAAGACAGCACCCGTCATATCGAGCGCTTCACCCAGCTTATATACCGTCTTTTTCGGAAGCTTTTCCATCTCGATGCCCAACACTCCCATAGGAACCATGATCGGATACAAGATGGTATCAACATTCCTGTCAAACACGTCACCCCACATATATTCGGCTTCGTACCCGTTAACAAACAACGTCCAACCCATAAAATCATAGTGTTCCATATACGGAATATCATACGGTATGATCAGATCCTCGCCAAACTGCTTCGTTAGCGTTTTGTTCACTATGTTCCCTTTAAAGGTTATCGTGCATTGTCTTCCGTAAACTTTATGCTCAATTCCGTTTATCGTCTCTATGCCACAGGATTTATAGGAGGAGCCGAGGCAATTTTGGATACCCGTTATCCCTTCAGGGACATAAACGCCATAGAAAACCTCACCGTATTCTTCCCAAATGCCCTCTTCTCCTGTCAATGTCCCATTGCCCACCAAGAGCAATGTGCCTTTATTGGAATCCAGCTCCCATTTGATCCCGTTGGGAAGGACACCCGAAGTACCGTAATGCAGCGTGTATGGATAGAAGAAATGATCGGGTCTTACATTCAGACGATGCGTATCAGGTTCTGATCCGATGTAATAGACATCCTTCAAATTTTCACAACCGTCAAACGGAAGGTGTACTTGCGTAATGTTTCTGTACATAGTAACGCTCTCAAGCGACGTGCAATCCGCAAATCCCCGAGAAGCGATCTTTTTGATGTTGCGAGGAATCTCGATATGCTTTACCTTTTCCAACCCACAAAAAGCGCCGGGCTTGATTTCCGTCAAGCTTTTGCTGATATATAACTCGCCAACGTTTTTGCAATATTGAAACGCTCCCACATGAACTGTAGTCACCGTGTCGGGAACGTACAATTCCGTTAACGCTGTGCAACAGAAAAAAGCATTTGGACCGATAGTATCCACGTTGGGCGTGATCGTGATCTCTGTCAGCTGTTCACACTTTTCAAATGCAGCGGCACCCACTTCCGTAACACTATCGGGAATAACGTATGCGCCTTCCTTTACAGGTGGATATCTCATCAAAAGAGACATATCCTTCGTAAAAAGTATTCCATCAACAGAAGTATAATACTCGTTTTCGGGATGCACGTCAAACTCTTTGATGAGAAAATCAAATCCAAAATCAGCCGCGGAGATCATTGAGACATTTTTCCCGATCTTAACATAGGCAAGGTTTGTGTGAAATGCAAATATATCATCCGTGATCGCAGTGATACCGTCTTCAATAATGATGCTTTTTATGGAATCTCGATAATCATACCACGGAACATGCTCATACCGGTTCGTAACAGTCAATCCCGGAAGGCGAGGAGTATCCCCCTCTCCGCTTAGTGTCAATTCCCCCGTTTCGAAGTCCAGTTTCCACCAAATGTTGTCCCATATACCCGTCGTCCACGTCGACGCATCTGTGCTGAAGCTCATTTGAATACCCAACAACATGATCACTAACAAGCATACTATATGTTTTATTTTAAACTTCAAAATTGATCGCATCGTTTCAACCTCTAAAAAATTGTTTGCATATCCGCCATTTTGACCGAACCCACATCCGGAGAAGCTCCCGCACAAGCGAGATGCGCCTCGTCGTTCTTCAAGCCGCACAGCTCGTACAACTCCTCAATGCAGGGAGATTTGTAAGCGATATATCCATCGATATCGTCGGGGAACAGCTTCGCCGCGGTTTCTTTCACCGCGCTGTACTTCCCTGCCGCCTCCCGATTGCTTCGCAGAAAGTCTCTGAACGTAAGGTGTCTATGTAGCTCCTTAGAATTCTGCGGGCACACGTACAAATGGTGCTTCATCAAATGTGGCTTGTCCGAATATTTGAATGCCTCTCTATCCTTGATGCCGAGGTCGCCCTCGTGGGTATAGCCGATGGATGCAAGCTTGGCTACAACAGCATCAAACACCGTGTAATCCTTGATGATCACATCAATGTCAATACACGGTTTCGCAGACATTCCCTCAACCGAGGTGCTTCCCACGTGTTCGACGCCGAGAATCAGATCACCGATGGCATTTTCAATTTCCACCTTGATTTTCTCAAAAGCGGATTTCCATGTTTCATCATAAGGAAGGACTATAACTTTCACTGTTTTCATCACGTCACCTCATTTATCAGCGATGAATATACATTCTTGACATCTGCGTTTCACCGTCGCCTTGTACCATGCACAAGAATTCCCAGCCGTAGCGTTCGTAAAATCCCGTGTGATCGGTAAGTAAATAGACGGGAGAGATGCCTTTGGCACGCAGATCCTCCACTGCCATATTGAGCAGTTTTCCTGCAACACCCCTGCCTCGATATGCACTCTCGGTAAACACCGCGCAAATGTTGGGCGTGAGGTCTTGTCTATGGTGGAAATCATTTTGGATGACACCCAGCCCGCCAACAATCCGCTCCCCATCAAGGAAAAGATACCATCCGTATTCGGTTTTGCCTTGCAAATAGTCGTCCATACACGCAAGATACGCGTCCGTGGGAACGCCCCACTTGCTGTGAAACCACTCTGCGGCGGCACGCATTCTATGGGGATTTTCTCGCAGGGTAACGTATTGATAGGTCATTTTATGCCTTTCTGCAATATGCCTCAATAGCCTCCGAGACAAACCTCGCAGTTCCTTCGCCGGACTTGTCGATATTCTTCTCAAACCGTTCGTCAGCGACGTACATTTTCCCAAGACACGCAAGAATCTCGTTGGTGCAGGTGTAGTAGTTGGCGGTGATATGGGATTGAAGTTTGGCAACAAGCTCTTGCGCTTCTGCTGATTCTGCACTCGCACCGCTATCCTTGCACGTAGCAAACTCGGCAAAGATTGCCATCAATCCATTGTTTGCCTCTGCCCACTTTTCATTTGTGTAGTTCTTTGTTTTCTCTGTATGCTCGCGGTAAGCGTGGGTGTTCCCCCAACGCTCACGAGCTTCTGGTTCGCAGGTTTTCATTGGTATACCTCGCCAATACATCCA
>JAZRNC010000273.1:0-7247 GCA_045647965.1 Eubacteriales bacterium
GAAAACAATATGATTACTTTAAAGCATCCCATAGAGAACGAAATGGTTTCCTTGCAAACGGAAAATCAGCGCCGTTTCTTTGAAGAAGAACAAAAACGCGCTCAGATGGACGGTTCGTTCTCTTTCCGGTGGTATGACCTGAAAAAACAGGGCGAAGATGATACCATTCCCGCCCCCGTCTCCTTCCACTGGAACGTCGAAATTGAAGAAGAAAGTACCCAAAACGGATACTATTATCTGCTTATTTCCGAAACGAAAGAATTCCAATCTCCTATAGTATACGTAACCGATCAATGCTACCACGAGGTTTACAATCTGAAATGCGGTACAAAATATTATTGGTGTGTACAAAAAAACGGAAAACGAAGCGAGATTGGTTCCTTTGAGACTCTTCTCGCTCTTCCGCGCTGTATAAAACTTGATGGTATATCCAACGTGCGCGACATCGGCGGCTATCAGGTAACGGGTGGGCGGATTCGTCAAGGCCTCGTATACCGCGGGGGAGAATTTGAACTACATATGCAGCTGACCCCGCAGGGTGCCATTGATCTGAAAGAGCTTGGGATTCGCTGTGAACTCGATATGCGCGGCGAAGCACAGGATAAAGTGGATTTCACAACAGCAGAAGCCCTCGGCATAAAGCGAGCTTACGTACCGAGTGTTCCCTATCATCGGATTTTTGACAAAAATCCGATTTTTGACAAAAACAAGCGATGTTCTGTAAAAAACTTCTTCCGCGTATTCTGTAGTCCAAAGAACTACCCGATTTATTTTCACTGTTGGGGTGGCGCTGACAGAACCGGAACCTTTGCTTTCATCCTCGGAGCGTTTCTTGGTATGAGCTACAAAGACCTCATCAACGAGTATGAATTTACCAGTCTCTCCATTTGGGGAATCCGAACGAGAAATCACAGCGAGTTCTGCGATTTTCTAAATTTGTTTATGGCACTGCGCGGTGAAACCCTGCAGGAAAAGGCATCCACCTTCCTCAAAGAATACGCCGGTCTATCGGATAAACAACTTTCGGTTATTTATGATACTCTGGTCGAAAAAGATATACCTGCACGTTAACCCGGCTCGAGTGCCGTATCAACGGTGAAATGTACTATATAATTATTGAAGACAATTTACACAAAAAGGAAACTACAAAATGGCTGTTGTAACAATTATCGGAGCCGGAATGATGGGATCTGCATTGGCATTCCCCGCAAGAGAAAACGGAAACGCCGTACGTCTTGTCGGAACGCCGCTTGATCGCGAAATCATTGAAACCTGCCGTATGACGGGAAGACATCCCAAATTCACCAAGGATTTCCCAAAAGGGGTAGAATATTATCAAATTGAAGAAATGGAAACGGCGATTGCCGGGGCAGATATGATCATCGGTGGGGTAAGCAGCTTCGGCGTGGATTGGTTTGGTGATACCGTATTGCCGTCAATTCCGGAGCATATTCCCGTGTTGACGGTAACAAAAGGTCTTTATGATACAGAAGACGGCCGCTTGATGACCTATCCCGAAATTTGGGCAGAAAAACTCAAAAAACTGGGGAAAAAGTTATCCTTGAATGCCATCGGCGGTCCTTGCACGAGTTATGAATTGGTGGCTCATGATCAAACTGAGGTTGCCTTCTGCGGCGAAGACATGGAAATATTGCGCCGTCTCAAATCCATTATGATGACAGACTATTATCACATCAGCCTCTCCCTCGATGTTGTGGGAATAGAAAGCGCGGTGGCACTCAAAAACGGTTATGCGCTCGGAATTGCGCTGACCATTGGCTTAAACCAAAAAACCTTTGGTATCGACAGCGAACTGCATTTTAATTCTCAAGCGGCAATCTTTGGCCAAAGTATCAAGGAAATGTCCCGCTTGTTAGATTACCAGGGAGCGGGATCGCTCGAAAACCTTGCTGTCGGTGCGGGCAATCTGTACGTAACCGTGTACGGCGGAAGAACGCGCCTTGTGGGTATTTTACTTGGGCGCGGTTTGAATATCGACGAAGCAAAGAAAGAATTGAACGGCGTGACACTCGAATCTCTGGTAGTAGCGGTTCGCGTGGCAAGAGCAATCAAGCGTGCCTGTTCCCGCGGCGCTTTGCGGTTAGAGGATTTCCCGCTCTTACTGCACGTTGATGAAATCTTATCGGAGAAAAAATCCGTCAACATTCCGTGGGAAAAATTCACATTTGAATCTTGAATCACAAAACAAAAATCACAAAAAGCTATTGCAATATTGTTTATAAACTAGTATAATAAAAACGGCAAAAAACGTTGAGTTATCACTCGTCCCAAAGGAGGATTGAATATGTCAAAAATTACAGTGATGGGTAATCCGCTCTGCGATTACCGCATTATCTCCGGAGAAAGTGCACCGGAAAAATTTGCAGCAGCAGAACTGCAGAAATATTTCGAAAAGATCACCGGTGAAGCCATCCAAAATTCCGGCACGAAGGAAATTCGTGTTTACGTAGACAATACCATCGGTACCGGTGAAGAAGGATACGCCTTAAAAAACAAAGACAATACACTCTCTATCATTGGCGGCGGAAATCGCGGTGTTATTTACGGTGTTTACGAGTTTCTTGTAAAATATCTCGGAGTACGTTTCTATACCCCCGACACCGAGGTTCTCGGAAACGGCGGCGATATTCCCGATCTTGACGAAAGTTATAGTCCGGCTTTTGAATTCCGTCTCAGCGACTGGGGTGGAAGAACCGAGGATTGGTGTCTGAAAAATCACATTAACGCTCACGCATTACCCGAAGAGCTGGGCGGACATTACATAAGAATCGGCGGTGGCCATTCCTTTGGAAGTATTATGCCAAACGCCGAGGGATACGGACAGCCCTGCTTGTGCGACCCGAAAAATCTTGAACTCGCCATCGCTTACGTACGCGAGAAGTTGAAGGAAAACCCGAACGCGAAATTGGTAGACGTATCCCAGAACGACAACGTCCGTTATTGCCAGTGCGAAAAATGTATGGCCGTCATCGAAGAAGAAGGAAGCGCAATGGGTCCGATTATGCGCTTTGTCAATGCTGTTGCTGCCGATATCAAGGACGACTATCCGAATGCAGCCATTCAGACATTCGCCTACACGTATTCAAGAAAACCTTGCAAGACCGCACCTCTTCCCAATGTTATCGTTCAGCTCTGTTCCATCGAATGCTGCTTCTCCCATCCGCTGGATGACGATACCTGCGAAAGAAACCGTGATTTCATAAAAGATATCGAAGGCTGGGGTAAGATCTGCAAGAGAATTTCCATTTGGGACTATGTCGTAAATTTCTCAAACTACGTTGCTCCGTTCCCGAACTTCCATCTCTTGCGCAGCAATATGCACTTCTACGCACGTAACGGGGCCTCCGGTATGTACCCCGAAAGTGCATTTAACGCAGGAAAAAAATCCGGTGCATTTTTTGAACTTCGTTCCTACCTTCTTGCCAGACTGATGTGGAATCCTTATATGAGCGAAACTGAGTATTACAGTGAAATGAATGGTTTCCTCGAAGCATATTACGGCGCCGGCTGGAAATATATCCGTTTCTTCATTGACTGGATGTGCTCACAAGCTAAAGATATGCATAACAGTATATACGTTGATCCGGATGGTGTTATTTCCCGTGATCGTTGGGCAGCTGCCGAAGAATATCTGGAAAACTTGTGGGAAAAAGCCGCTTCACTTGCCGAAGGAGACCAGGTATACCACCTTTTCCTTTCCAGATTCCAGTGGAGATATATGCGCCTGATGATCCATCCGGACCCGATTCTTGGCAAAGAATTCTACGACGACATTGTTAAGCATGAAATTTACTGGAGAGAACTCATTAAGCTCCCGAACGACTGCTATGACTTTGCTGATCCGCCGTCCGATTGGTACGAAGACGATCCGCCGTCCAAGAAGCCGCATAACGTAATCCGCAGAGAAGCAAAGCTTGCTCGCCGCGCTGAAAGAGATAAAGCAAAAAACAAAGCGTAAATCAGAAAAAGCCCTACAGAGTAATGGGTGATGTCCTTATCGAAGAATTACGATAGGGGTATGGGCATAGCCCGATGCATTTGTAATACAAATGCGAAACTATCGCGCGATAAAAACAGAAGAGAGAGTAACGCGGAAATAAACTTCCGTGAACCGCTCTCTTTTCTGCTTTATGAGAGTGATATTCTTTGCTTTCGCAAAGAGTGATATTTTTGCTGTGCAAAAGTGATATTGAAGCCTACGGCTTCAGTGCTATTCTATTCGCCATAAAACTCGCGAAGCGAATATCACTCGTCGCAAGATGAATATCACTACGTAGTAATATCACTCGCCACAGGCGAATAGAACTGGCGTGATACTCCGTTAAGAGTATCACGCCAATACCTCGTGGGGCTTTCATTTTATCCTACCAGCGATAATCTATTGAAAAACACACCGAAATATGGTATAATTATCAAAGATATCATATAATCTGAGGAAAAATCACAACCTCTTACAAGGAGCCAATCATGAAACTTGCGACAACAAGTGCAGATTTTCGAAAATTCACACCCGAGTGCTTCGAGCCGGAAATCATCCGTTACTTCAAAGATACAAAATTCAAGTATATCAATCTTTCACAAACCACTAAAAACGTGATCGAAATGCTGACCGATGACAATGACGGCTATAAAAAATTCGCCGAAGCGTGCGCCAAAGAGGCGGAAAATGCGGGGCTAAGCTACGTTATTTCCCACGCGCCGTGTCTAAACGTTCTCAAATCACGCGACGACGAGGAAAAATATAATCACTCCATTCTCGCTATCCGTCGCTCCATTGAAGTTTGTCACGAGCTTAACATTCCGCGTATCGTGATTCACTCCTGTCCGGAACCCTCCTATTCGGTGGATAAAGTCTACTTTGAAAACAAAGTTTTTTATGAGGAATTCTTGGATCTCGCCGAAAAATACAACATTATGCTGCTCGTAGAAAACTGGGACGACGATAAAACGCATTTCTCCCTTGGACAGCAGCTGCGCGAATTCATCGATTACGTCGATCACCCGCTGCTCGTGGCATGCTGGGATAGCGCCCACGGACACATTTCTCCGACCGCCAGAGAACTCGGACAGTACAAAAACATTATGGCACTCGGTGACAAGCTGAAGGGATTGCACATTTCGGACAACTTCGGAAATATGCATCAGCACTCCTGGCCGTTTTCGGGCACCATCAATTTCGATCAGATCATGCAAGGACTGCTTGACGTAAATTACGATGGATACTTCACGTATGAAGCTACCTATACTCTGCTTCACCACACACATTTCTACTCGAGAAAACCCTGGGTACATAATGGAGAAACGGTAACCAAAGCCCTTGACCCTTCCCTGAAATTGATGCAGAGCGCAGTAAATCTTCTCTACGATATCGGTGAATACTTGCTCCGTCAGTACGATTGCTTTGAGGAGTAATCATCCGCCCACCCAAAAGCCACGTGGGAGTCGTTGAACCAATAAAGAAAGCCAAAAAAAGTCGAGAGAAACAAAGTGCAGACCGAACTCGACTTTTTTCTTCCTTATTTATATATAGAATTATTGCATCTAACAATCCCCCGAAAAATAAAAAAAGAAGTGACCCCCGACTGCATCTTTCTTTACAGAAGCAATCGAGGGTCACTCGTGATTCTTAATATCTAACATCATTTTAGCCTCTCTTTCTTAATCTGTCAGCCGCAAGTAAGATCACGGGGACGAGGGTTCGTGGCGCGATCATTCAAAGGATTTACCAAAAGTCGAGTGAGTTGATTCATTGTGTTTTTGATATCCTACAACCTCTTCAAAATCTATATAAAACGTAACACCACCGTATTTGAGTACTCGACGATCCGACTGAAACGTTTAATACAGCAATCCCTTTGTCTGATGGAGCCATTTGCTCATTGGTTCATTGGTTTTTACCTCTCTTTCCTTTGTGTCTATATTATATCACAATAAATAAGCAAATGCAATTGACAAATTGTCAAAAGTTCACAAGTTTTTTCTGTATAAAACGCAGAAGTTGAAAAATCGTTCATAAATAGGTTTACATCCGTCGTCGGATATGGTATAATAGAAGTGTTGTGGGTCGTCCGAGGTGGGCGGCTTTTTCTGTTTGACAGCGGCGGGTGTAGCAGAGGGCGTGGGTGTCAAATATGACCTATTTACCAAACGAAAGTTGGGCAAAGTGCTGAAAACGATAAAAAATAATTATTCGGTTGACAATCACTGGAAAAAGGAGTATAATTTTAACATGATACAATGTCATGGTTATACGTGGCAGGTATCCGCAAATCATTCATTTTATATTTCATAAGGAGAAAAAGCTATGAAAACAAAGTTTATGGCAGCTTTGCTCGCTCTGGTTATGGTAATGTCCCTCGTACCGCTGAGCGTATTTGCTGCTGAAGCCGAAGCGGTTGAGTTCGATGTTGGTGCAGATAAACAGTACACCACATTGGAAGCTGCTATTGCTGCCGCTAAGGAAAATGGAAGTTCTGCCATTGTTTATAACATTTATGGCAAGATAGAACCCCAAAAAACAGGTTGGTTTAATCCCGTGCCTACTTCTGCCAACCGTGTAAGTTTCGTGGGCAAAACGGACGATGCTGAAATTTGTTTCAGCAGTTCTAAAGCTCAAATTTTCGGTATTGACAACAGATCAACTGCATTAAACATTACTTTTACAGATCTCACACTGTCTAGACTAAATGGTGCGTGGCGTAATGACTTGGCTCACGCAGACCGCTTCTTCACAACTTGGGTTCGCGGTACTACAGAAGCAACTGTAACTTACACAAATTGTACTTTCCCGAATGGTGCTTCTACTAACCAATATGGTACCACAAATTACAATCACTGTCGGTTTGAAAGCGAAGATTACTATTGTCTTTGGATTTATTCAGCAAACACGACAGCTTCCGTCAAAGTTGAAGGATGCTCTTTCAACGGCGACAGAGGTGTAAAGGTTTATTCTGAATCCGGAAGTGCCGATTCTAATGTAATTATTAAATCTTGTAGTTTTGACATTATTGATAGCAAACCTGCTATTATTTCCTCCATTCCCGGTGAAATTGCAATCACCAACACTATCGTTGAACAGTGTCCTTATGGTTTTATTGCCAATGAAGTAAGTGACCGGAACGGCAACGTTGCTACAATCACTGTTGACGGCAATGCTCCTGATTATGTAGCAATTGTAGAATTTACACGTAACGGAGTAACATACACTAACTATTACACAAACGCAG
>JAZRNC010000274.1:0-12531 GCA_045647965.1 Eubacteriales bacterium
TGAAAAGCATATCGGACATTTTTTGAAAATCAATCGCCGTTCCGGTTTTTAACTCTAAAAACGTGCGGACGATGATTTGCTCGTCGTGCGAAAGCTTTTCGAGTAGGTCCGCTTGTCGTTTGCTATATTGGCCTGTTTCCATAAAACAGATAGCCTGCGCGACAAAGGATGCGGATTTATATAAACCCTTCAACAATTCCTCGCTTTTCTCATACAGGATATTGTGCACGCATCCGTGATAAATATTGCACGCGCCGATTTTGATTGCCCGATTTATTGCCGCAGCGTCGAGGAGTGGGAGCAGGTCATCGAGACTTCCGCGGATCGGGTTTGTGTCGTGATAAAACTGAAAGAGATCCGACGCCTCCCAATGCAATAATTCATTTTTTCCGCTGAGGAATCCGCAGATCAATTCTCTGTGTGGCATGGTATCCAGCAGAGAGTCGTAGGTTTTAATATCCTCGATTGATAATTCGTCGAGGATCACGACGAGGTCAATATCGCTCGTTTCCGTCGCTTCGCCGCGTCCGTAGCTTCCTTGCAAGCCGACAAACCATACACGATTTTTGAATTTTTCATCCAGCGCCCCCAAAAACTGTTCCAGCAGGGCAGAAACATCTATCATGTTGTTTTCCTCCGATTTTCTGTTAAGGTAACTCACGGTACAACCAATACAACGTTATTATTCAAGGATGGACGGGTCGTCGTACACGATCGTGTGTTTTTCATCGTAACAGTAGTTTTCGTGACAATGCCCCGCGTACCAATGTTTGAACTCTACGGTTGTATCTACAAATTCACACAGTTTCTCAAAAGGAACGGCAGGATTAAAACCGCAGGTTTTGTTTTTCTTATACTTGTGGGTAAGGACGTAGTCAACCTTGTTGCCGTGATTTTGGAGATTGTCATACGCGAGCTGAATTTCCGCTTCGGTGGCTTCCTCTTCGGGGTACCAAAGTCCAAGAGGTTTCCATTTTGCCGAGCTTTTACAACCACCGAACACGAAGAAGCTTTTGCCGTCGATCTCAAAAATATGTCCGCGTTTCAGATGTACGATGGTGTCGGAGAGACGATGTACCTCGCCTCCGCACCAAGATTCCGTTTTGAACGAATAAAGATGATCGAAATTCTCGTGATTTCCGTCGACAAATGCGATATTTCTCTTGATCTTCAAAAATTCATCCGAGAATCGCATATTGTTTTCCGATTTGTCAAAATAAAGACTGAGGTCACCGAGAATAATAAGCAGATCGTTTTCACGGCTTCGCTCGAAAAATCTCTCGATACCAAGCGTGGATTCGCCGCCGTGAGGATCGCTGATTAGATAAATCACAACGTGAAATCTCCCTCAAACGGAATAAGTTTGCGAGAGAGAAACAGTTCGATGTATTGCTCCGGAGAGGTGATTTTTTCCGCCGTCATCACACCGGCGCCGCCAACGTCTTCCGTGCGGTGTGCATCCGAGCCTGCTGTGACGGGTTTGTTATGTTCTTTGGCACAGGCGATGGCTTTTTCTGTAAAATTCTCGTGGCGCGGGTTGGAGTTCAGTACCTCAAATCCATCGACAAACTGCGGGAAAGGAAAATTGCATTCGTCGCGGAACGGGTGCGCCTGAATGACGATGAGATCGTATTTTTTTGCAAGGGCGAAAAATTCCGGATAATCCATCTTGATGAGCGTTTCGTTTTCGGCGAGAAATTCTTTGAGTTTGCTTCCGTAAAGAAGAAGGTCGGAGCGAATCGGAACCTCATCGTGAGTGTTGAGAGAGACCTCAGCACCGGGGAGGACTGTCAGACCGCATGCGTCTCCGGCAGATTTAGCAGCTTCGTAGCCTGTGAAATAAAAATCCACTTTTTCGGTATACGATAAATCTTCCATACGTTTTAAGTATTTTTTGCTGAAGTGGTCGGTAACGAAGATCGTATCGTATCCCGCTTCTTTATAGAGTTTTACCATTTCCGCTGCGGGGATTTTACCGCATTTACTGACTTCGGATGTGTGAAGGTGAGTTTCGGTTTTAAACATGATCGTCTCCTAATGTAATTCTATAATTTTTATTATATCATTTTTCTCTCGAATTGACAAGGGATACTTGAATTTTCACAATAAATCGAGTGGAATTGTCCGAAAAAAGAAAAATCCTCATCCATTTTTGGGGATGAGAATTTTTTATGCGCCTGACAGGGGTCGAACCTGCACTTCTCTCGAAAATAGATCCTAAATCTATCGTGTATGCCAATTTCACCACAGGCGCGTGTTTTTGGTAACGACGGGGTAACACGCATAGTATATCACATTTGCTGCGGATTTTCAAGTGGTTTTTAAAATATTCTTTGGTATGTAACGTGTGTTATGGCGATTGAATAACACACGCTGTATGATTTTTAGTGGCTATTTTGTTTTCCGGCGGACGACTTTTTCTCTCTGATCATAGATCGCAGAGCGGAGAGTGCTTCGGACAGTCCTCCAGCCTCGTCGATCAGACCGATTGAGACGGCTTCATTACCGTCAATGATCGAACCGACGTCGGTGGCGATCTGATCGGTCCGCATCAGAAGAGATTCCATCGTGTCGGCGCTGACGTTTGAATTTCTGCACACGAAATCCACGATTCTCTGCTGCATCCGTTCAAAATAATAGTAGGTCTGCGGAACGCCAACGACCGTGCCGCTGATACGAACGGGGTGGATCGTCATCGTGGCACTTGGGACGATGAAGGATTTATCCGTCGAAACGGCGAGAGGGACACCGATCGAGTGACCGCCGCCGAGTACAAGAGAAACGGTGGGTTTTGACATGCTTGCCACCATTTCCGCAATCGCGAGTCCTGCTTCCACATCCCCGCCCATTGTGTTGAGTACCATCAGCATACCGTCTATGTCCGTGCTTTCCTCAATAGACACGAGCAGGGGAATGATGTGCTCGTATTTGGTGGCTTTTTGTCCGTCTCCAAGGAGATAATGCCCCTCAATTTGTCCGATAATTGTCAGACAGTGGATTGTTCCGCCGTCAGCGTGGGTTATGACACTGCCTCGTTTCATCATGGAATCGAGTTTGTCATCCGTTTTGTCGTCGGTTTTGTCGTCCGATGCCGTATTTGTTTGCTCATCCGCCGATGTGTCTGCCGGCGCATTGGCTTTCTTTTTTGTTTCGTTATCCGCCATTTTTTACGTCTCCTTTTTTAGTTTCTCATTTATTTTTACCCGAAAGCACATATTTATTCCGCTGGATATTGATTTGATATACGAAATATATGCGTGAATATTCATTGATATCGAAAAATATACTGTGTTTTTTGAATTATTTTGAAAAAAGTCTTGCTTTTCTGTGTGTGGAATGATATAATAAATCGTGAACAATTTTTTACATTATTTAAGGAGAATACATCATGAAGAAAATCATTGCTCTCACACTTCTTGCTGTAATGACACTTTTTGCATTTGCTTCTTGCGGCAAGACCGATGCACTCGTTATGGCTACTAACGCAGAATTCCCCCCGTACGAATACTATGAAAACAATAAGATCGTTGGTATCGACGCGGAAATCGCAGAAAAGATCGCAGAAAAGCTTGGTCGTGAACTTATCATCGAACACGTTGACTTTGACTCCATCATTGACGGCGTAAAGACCGGTAAGTACGATTTCGGTATGGCAGGTCTTACCGTTACCGACGAACGTCTTCTCGAAGTTGACTTCACAACTTCCTATGCTACCGGCGTTCAGGTAATCGTTGTTAAGGAAGGCTCCAAGATCACATCTGCTGATGATCTCCTTGCAGAAGGCGCAAACCACAAGATCGGTGTTCAGCTCGCTACAACCGGTGACCTCTACTGCACATGGGATATCGAAGACGAAGGTCTCGGCACCATCGAACGTTACAACAAGGGTGCAGACGCTATTATGGCTCTCGTTTCCGATAAGGTTGACTGCGTTGTTATCGACAACGAACCCGCAAAGGTATTCGTTGAAAACAACCCCGGTCTTAAGATCCTTGACACAGAATACATCACCGAAGATTACGCAATCGCAATCTCTAAGGATAACAAGGAACTGATGGAACAGGTTGAAAAAGCTCTTACCGAACTCATCGCAGACGGTACTGTTGCATCGATCATCGAAAAGTACATTCCCGCGGAAAACTAATTATTGATTGAATGAATCTCGGGGGGATTTCCAGGCGAAATCTCCCCGATTGTTCTTGTTTATGCATTCCCATAAAACTCATCTCGTTATGTAAAGGAGTCTTCGTTTTGATTTTTTTCCTCAACATCAAGGATGCGATTGTAGAACTTGGCAATGAATTTTACATTGCGTTCATTGTGGACAATCGTTGGAAATACATCGTATCCGGTATTGGCAGTACTCTTCTTTTGACCCTGCTGTCTCTCATTCTCGGGGTTGTGATCGGCGTTATCATTGCGGCGATTCGCGCTACTTACGATAAGCAGTACAATGAGATGAAAGAAGGACTTGGAAAGAAACTTTTTAACGTTGTCAACGGTTTTTGTAAAGCGTATCTGACGATCTTCCGCGGTACTCCTGTCATGGTACAGATCCTTATCATCTTCTTTGTCATTATGGCAAGCTCCCGTAACAAAATGCTCTGCGGTGTCGTTGCGTTCGGTTTGAACTCTGCGGCGTACGTAGCGGAAATTATCCGCGGTGGTATTATGAGTATCGATCCCGGTCAGATGGAAGCCGGTCGTTCGCTCGGCCTTAACTACATTCAGACTATGGCGTATATCGTTCTTCCGCAGGCGTTCAAGAATATTCTTCCCGCTCTTGCCAATGAATTCATTACGCTTCTCAAGGAAACATCCGTTGCCGGTTACGTTGGTGTGACCGACCTCACGCGCGGTGCGAACATTATCCGAGGCATTACATATCAGAGCTTCTGGCCGCTATTTGCAATTGCGGGAATTTATCTGGCGATGGTTATGTTCTTAACTTGGCTTGTCGGCAAGCTGGAAAGGAGACTGAAGAACAGTGAACGATAAAAATGAGGTAATCATTCGGGTGCAGGATCTGAAAAAGCACTATAACGGTGGTAAGATCAAGGCACTCGACGGCATTTCTGCGGAAATTCGCCGCGGCGAAGTGGTAGTTGTTATCGGACCGTCCGGTTCCGGTAAATCAACGTTCCTCCGTTCGCTGAATCTTCTTGAGATCCCGACGTCCGGTATGATCGATTTCGAAGGAAACATTCTTACGGACAGAAAATGCGATATCAATGCCTGCCGTCAGAAAATGGGTATGGTGTTCCAGCATTTCAATTTGTTCCCCCATATGACGGTTTTGCAGAATATGACTCTGGCTCCCGTTAAGCTGAAGAAAAAAACGGTGGAAGAAGCCGAACGAAAAGCGATGGAGCTTCTCGCACGAGTTGGCCTTGCAGATCGTGCCGGGGCATATCCGTCCCAGCTTTCCGGTGGACAAAAGCAGCGTATTGCAATCGTTCGCGCAATGGCGATGGATCCCGATGTCATTCTCTTTGACGAACCGACGTCCGCGCTCGACCCCGAAATGGTAGGAGAAGTTCTCGATCTGATGAAGTCTCTTGCCGAAGAAGGAATGACGATGGTCATCGTCACGCACGAAATGGGATTTGCCAAGGAAGTGGCAGACCGTATCATTTTCGTTGACGAAGGCCGTATCATTGAAGAAGCGGCTCCGGCTGAATTCTTCAGTAATCCGAAGAACCCGAGACTGAAGGATTTCCTCTCAAAGGTATTATAACACAACAAAAACACGTGGGTAAAACTTTTTTATGAGAAAGTTTTACCCACATCTTCTTTTTCGGGACATAGTATGGTATAATGATTATGTTATCAATAAATAAAAAAGCAGGCATCGTTCTGCGGAAAGAGGCTTAAATATGTTAAAAGGTATCAACAAGATCATTTCTCCCGAACTTCTTATGATTCTCTCGAAAATGGGTCACGGCGACGAGATCGTATTCTCGGACGGAAACTTCCCCGGCGAGAGCATCGGCCGTATTGTGCTCAGAGCGGATGCGTGCGGCGTGCCGGAAATGCTTCGTGCTGTTTTGGAACTGTTCCCGCTCGATACATACGATGATAACGTTTATCTTATGGACAAGACCGCGTCGGATAAGGATCTGGAAATTCCGATTTGGAAGGAATACGAAGAGATCGTAGCGGAACACACCGATCGCAAGCCGGTATTCCTCGAAAGATTTGAATTCTACGAAAGAGCAAAGAAAGCATACGCCGTAGTAGTAACGGGAGAGGGCGCGATCTACGCAAACGTGATCCTCAAAAAAGGCGTGGTAAAATAAAAAATCGCATATCTTGATTTTTTGAAAAATCGTGGGGAGGTTCGTATGATCTCAAACGAAGAACTCGTTGAAATGGCAATACAGAATATGAAGAACTCCTATTCCCCGTACTCAGGCTTTTGTGTTGGCGCGGCGGTTCTTGCCGACAACGGAAAAGTGTACGGTGGATGCAATATTGAAAATGTATCCTTCACCCCGACGGTGTGTGCGGAGAGAGTGGCGATTTTTTCTGCTGTGAGAGAAGGGGTTCGCAAATTCAAAAAGATTGCCGTCGTTGGCGGAATGCACGGGAATATTACTTCTTTTACGTACCCGTGTGGTGTGTGCCGACAGGTGATGCGTGAATTTTGCGAGGATGATTTTGTACTGCTTGTGTACGATGGAGAGCAGATTAGCGAGCACACGCTTGCCGAGATATTGCCGCATTCGTTTGCCCCGCGCGCCTTTGACTAAGGGAGGAATTGCGATATGAGAATGGTCGATCTGATCACAAAGAAAAAACACGGTGCGGAGTTGACGGATGAAGAGATCCGTTTCTTCGTCGAAGGATATACGGCGGGGGAGATTCCCGATTACCAGGCATCGGCGTTCTGTATGGCAATTTGCTTTTGCGGAATGACGAATACGGAGTGCGCGTCGCTGACGTATCATATGATGCATTCTGGTGATGTGGTAGATCTGTCGGGATTTTCGCATACGGTGGATAAACACAGTACGGGCGGAGTCGGGGATAAAACGTCCCTGGTGGTTGCGCCGATTGCGGCAGTGCTTGGATGCAGCGTGGCGAAAATGTCCGGACGTGGTCTTGGACATACGGGCGGAACCATTGATAAACTCGAATCGATCCCGGGATATCAAACGACTCTGGATGCGAAGGATTTCATTGACCAGGTGAAACGAATCGGCGTTTCCGTGATCGGGCAGACGGGTAATTTGGCACCGGCTGACAAAAAACTGTACGCACTGCGCGACGTGACAGCTACCGTGGATTCTCTGCCGCTTATCGCCTCCAGTATCATGAGCAAAAAATTGGCGTCGGGGGCAGAATCCATTGTTCTCGATGTAAAGTGCGGAAGCGGTGCCTTTATGAAAACTCCGGAGGACGCGGCAGCTCTTGCCAAAGAAATGGTCGAAATCGGTACGAATAACCACAGACGTGTTGCGGCGGTTATTACGGATATGGACAAGCCGCTTGGGCGAAATATCGGAAATTCCCTCGAGGTTATAGAAGCCGTTCAGGTACTGCGCGGAGAGAGCGTGGATGAACTCTGCGAAATCTGCGTTATTCTTGCGGGAAATATGGTATCTCTCGCACGGGGAATTCCGTATGAAGAAGCGCTCGAGATGGTACGTGAAACGATTGCGTCGGGAAAGGCGTATGAGAAATTCCTTCAGTGGATCGCTGCACAGGGCGGGGATATCTCCTATATCACGGAGAACAAACTGCCGATCGGTGAGTATTCCTGCAAGGTGTATGCCGCAAAGTCGGGATATCTGTCGCGGATGAATGCGGAAATGATAGGAAACGCCGCGTGTGCGCTTGGTGCGGGACGGATCCGCAAAGAAGACACGCCCGATCTCTCGGCGGGAATCGTTCTCGATAAAACCGTGGGAGACAGGGTGTCTGCTGGAGATGCAATCTTCACGCTGTACGCTTCCGATGAAGAAAAACTTTCGGCAGTAGCACGTGAGATGCGTGACGGCGAATATGCCTCAGCCATTCAGATTACGGAGGAAGAGGCGCCAAAGATTCCTCTTGTGTACCGTATCATACAATAAGGAAAGGAATGAAGTATTATGGCATTTTTTCAAGTAGCATTTAGTTCCAGAGTACTCGGATACAGTACCAATATGAACGTGATTATTCCCCAGCGCTGCGTTCGCGGACGGACGGGAACGGCAATCGAGGATGAGACCCTCACATACCCCGTGTTATATCTTCTTCACGGAATGAGTGACGACCATACCATGTGGTGCCGCAGAACATCCATTGAAAGATACGCCGATGAAGCGGGAATTGCCGTCGTAATGCCTATGGCGGAGCTCGGGTGGTACACCGATATGAAGCACGGCCGCAAGTGGCGTACGTTCATCGGGGAAGAATTGCCGAAGATCTGTCATTCGTTCTTCCCGCAGCTTTCCACGAAACGGGAGGACACGTATATTGCCGGATTATCCATGGGCGGATACGGGGCATATGCTCTTGCGTTGACGTACCCCGAACGGTATGCCGCTGCCGCAGGATTGTCGGGTGCGTATAACTACTACACCAAAGGTATGGAGACGGATACGTATTGGAGTGATATTTTCGGTACGTACGACGAATACCGCGGTGGAGAAAACGACTTGCTTGCTCTTTCCGAAAAGAGAATGTCGGAGGGCGGGGCGCTTCCCCGTCTCTTTATGTGGTGCGGAACCGAAGACTTTGTTTACAACAATAACGTGGAGCTCAGAGATCATCTTCGTAGCATTGGATGGCACGATTTTTACTACGAAGAGGGACCCGGAGACCACTCTTGGGGATATTGGGATACTAAAATCCGCGAAGTGATAAAGTGGATCGATATAAAATAAAAATCAAAAAGAAAAAAGTCTGTCGCGCAAGGGAATCTTCCTGTGCGGCAGGCTTTTCTTTATTGTTAGAACTTTGAGATACAACGAATACAATCGTTCACAACGGCATCGCGGTCGAGTTTTTCCATATAGATGACCTTGTGTCTTGTGGAATCGATAATGATTTTGTTTTCATCGGTGACAATGGGGGAAGGTATGATTTTCAGTGTATACGCCTCGGGCACTTGAAGAACGCCGGGGGCGGCGATGTCCCAGATGACACGTTTCCAGCCTTCCCGTTCTGCACCAAATTCCATGGGGAGGGCTTCGGCAAAGAATTTTTTTACGGCGGGGGAGGCGTTGATTTTCTTTAAATCTTCCATAGTCACGACGAGCTCCTGCGTACCGTAACCGGGGTTTCCGAGTGCGGGCAGGATGACGAGCGGAACACCGCTGTTTAGAAGAATACGAGAGGCGCAGCTATCCTGCAAGAAATTGAATTCTTTCGCAGAACCTCGTTCGAGGGTGTTCAGTCCAAGCCATATGACACAGATCTTTTCTTTGATCGAAGGATCTAAAAGAATAGCGGAAACTACGTTTGTGATAGCGCCGGTGGCGAGAACGTAGAGAATTTCGGTGGTATTCCCGTGCGCGAGATCGATGATGGCGCGAGCGGCGGGACTGTCGATCGGTGTGAAATCCGTGGTATCGCCGATTCTGCTGTCGGAACCCTTGTAGTACGGATAGTCATTTTCTTTTCCGAGAACGGAAAGAACTCGTCCGATCTCATCGTAACTTTTTTCCATACCGTCCCGAAAGCTTTCGCTTCGGTCGTTGTGGAAGGGGGCGGCGCCAAAACCAAGAATACGGATGCGTTCTGCACCGATTGCGTGAGCGACGGCGTATTGGTCATCCATTTCGTTGTACGTATCCGTGTCCAAAAATATGTTTTTTACACAGTCGGAGCGAATATCGGCAAGAATTTGTTCCAGTGTCATAATAGTAACTCCTGTTCTACATAATATTTTGCTCACATGGAGAGGGGGAGCAATTTATTTATTTTTCAATCATTTCGTCGTGGATCATCAGTTCCGCGAACGACATTGAGAGGCTCGTTTCGCACCAGCAAGTGCCATAGAAAACACCGCCGACGCATTCGAATCCTTCCCAGTCGCTCATATTCACACGCTCGTTGATGTAGCCGTGAGGAAGTTTTCGCGGGGGATTGTCGTAAGTATAGATCGGTCTTTCGTTGGTGGAGACGCACTGTGGCAGGAAGTATGCGATATCCTTGATGAGGTCGAGGTATTCCTTCTTTCCGGTGAAACGGTAGATCTTGAGGAGGCTGTCGCCGGAGAACGTGCAGATACCCGGGGCAGAGTGCTTATTCTGTACGTTTGCAAAAATACTTCCCACGGTGTTGATGCCGAGACGGTGGAATTCGCTTCCTTCCGGGAATTGGTACGAATACGTGACGACCCACGAAGAGCAGTACTGCGCCACGATTTCGGCATAATCGAGCCATTTTTGTTCTTTGTCGATTTCGTAGAGAACGACACAGCTTTCGAGAAGGGCGAATGCGCTTTCACTGTCGGGGGCACTGAGAATTTCTCCGGGTCCGCCGTTTGTGACGCCGGTTCTCATAAATTCGCTCATATAATGTTCAAGTGCCGCGCGGGCCGTGGTCAGATATACCTCGTCACCAAAGTATTCCCACGATTTTGCAAGGGCTGCCGGGGCGATCGCGCCGGAGAACGTACCGCCGACGATCATTTCGCCGCTTTCCACGTTTACGAATTGACCGAACGTGCCGTACGTCTCAAAGAGTTTTACAAAAGCATCGGCGCATTTTTTGGCACTTTCGATCCATTCCTTCTTCGGTTCGGTTGCGGAGATATTTTTGTAGAAGTAGTAGAGAATATCCGCACTCTTTCGGATGAGATGGAGGCCTTCCATTCCGGGGGTACGGAAGCTGTCGTCGAGAATGACCCCTTTGTTGATTATGCCGTAATAGAATCCGCTGCTACCCTGATGTGCGGCGAGATAATCGATCGTCCGTCGTGCTCTCTGCTTTGATAATTCACTGCCGTATTTCAAAAGGGGGTACGTGGACATACCGCCGCCTACCCACCCCGGCTGCCATACATGTTGAGCCTCAGCGTAGTATTCACCGCTGAAGTTGGCGTCGTTGAAATGGTATTCCACGAGTTCCCAGAGTTCCTTCGTGTACGCAAACGGCGCGCGAGGACTACTCATGACCGATTTACGGACTTCGAAGAATTTCTTGTAAAATTCCGCCATATCGGCACAGGGGAACGTGTAAATTTTAAAGCGTGAGGAGATCTCTTCTCCCTCGGTGACGGAAATTCCGCGGTCACCCGAGGTGGGATGTTCGGCGCACCAGCGGTAGAGATCGCTGCGGTTTGCCGGGAAGGAAACTTCAAGAAGTCCCCGCTCAAGCTTGAAGCCGATGTTTGTTCCCTTGACTTCCTGCTCAGTGAACAGAAAGAATCCCTCGGATAATTCTCTGGCAAATATACCGACGCAGGGAACAGCCATATCGCCTGCCGTTACTTGAATCGATCCGCTGCCGTCGGGCTCAAGTGCAGGCACGTTAGTCATCAGGTGATCGCAGTGAACACCCGCTTCTTCCGGCAGATACATCGGGGGATATTTACGCACGATTCGCTTCTGACGGTTTCCGTTGTACGCGCACGCGGGCATCATAACGTACCAATTATCCGTCCACTCGGGGAAAGATATAGCCATATTAAAAAAAGCTTCGGTGTAATCGCCGTTTGAATGAAAGACGATTTTGTCGTCCGCTAGTTTACACGATCCGTTAGAACTTTTGCACTGAATGGTGTGATTCATAAGAAAATCCTTTTGTTGTCGTCTTGTATCCGTTTATATAGGAAGATTTTGTTGTTTTCATTATAGCACACGGTGGAAAAGAATGCAAGATTTCCTCAAAAAAAGCCGCTTTTAAAAGCGGCTTTTTGAGGCTTGGTTACTTATATTGAAGTTTATGCGTGACGAGGGCGGTGATGATTCCGGCGAGGAGAATGACGACTACATCAATCGGTGCGAGGATAAGAGGACCCATACCCTCGAAGAAAAATCCGCTTCCAAATCGGTAGAGGTGACCGCTAAGGAGGATCATTTCCCCTGCGTACATAGCGAGAGTGATGACCGATGCGGTGACGGACGGGAGCAGAACGGCGAGAAGTTTCGATCGGTCTTGAAAGAATGACGCGAGATAAAGCCCTGCCGTCACGCCGAACAGGATAAAAAAGATGCACATAAGGAAGGCAGACAAGGGAGATACGCTGATCGCACCGTCACGGTAAAATGCAGTGAAACACGCAAAAATGCACATTCCAAGGAACAAGAGTGCGGTGGTGGATTGGAGAATGAGGGATTTTTTTCTTCCATTGTCCCCCGTTCGGATCATTTTGGCAAAGCCGTAGAAACACCCGAGGATCGACAAGAACACATCGACGGAGATGAGATAAAAATGGAGCTTGAAGGCAGGACTGTATTCGCCGAGCAGGACGTCCACTTCCGTCCACGTGCGTTCTTCCCAAGCGGACGGCGGTATGTAGCAACTATACATCTGCCAGTTTTCCAGTTTGGTCACGTTGGCCACAGGACCGATTACTGTTTTTGTGACGGTGAC
>JAZRNC010000275.1:0-5569 GCA_045647965.1 Eubacteriales bacterium
TGATATTGCCGTCGTCGGCGCAGGTCACGCTGGGGTGGAAGCCGCCCTCGCATCGGCAAGAATCGGTATGAAAACCGCGCTTTTTACTCTTTCACTCGACAGCATCGCGAATATGCCGTGCAATCCTTCCATTGGCGGCACCGGAAAAGGTCATCTCGTTTATGAGATCGACGCGATGGGGGGAGAGATGGGCTACGCCGCCGACCGCGTGACGATGCAGTCCCGTCTTCTCAACACGAGCAAGGGTGCTGCCGTGCAGTCGAAACGTATCCAAGCCGACCGCCGTCGCTACTCCGATCTGATGAAACAAACGATCGAACATACAAAAAACCTCACCGTCGTACAAGCGGAGGTAACAGAGCTTATCACCGAAGAGGATGGCGACGGACTCTACCGCGTCGTTGGTTTGAAAACCGAGCCGTGCGGGGATTTCTCCTGCCGCGCCGTCATCGTTTGTACGGGAACGTATCTCGGTGGTACCACTCACGTCGGTGACGTGAAACGCTCGTCGGGGCCGGACAACTCCCTCCCCGCCATCGGATTGACATCCTCTCTCGCGAAGCTTGGTGTGGAACTGATGCGCTTCAAAACGGGAACACCCCCGCGCATCCACCGCCGCTCGATCGATTTTTCCGTTCTGGAGCTTCAGGAAGGAGACGCATACATCACCCCGTTCTCCTCGCGCACGAATGAAGAAGAACTGAACGCCATCCCCCAGATCCCCTGCCATATCGTCTACACCAACGAAACAACGCACAACATCATCCGTGCGAACATCCACCGTTCTCCCCTCTATTCGGGAAAAATTCACGGCACGGGACCTCGTTACTGCCCGTCCATTGAAGATAAAGTCATTCGCTTTGCCGACAAAGAACGGCACCAGCTGTTCGTTGAGCCGATGGGATACGAAACCGACGAGATCTATCTCCAGGGATTCTCCTCCTCCCTCCCCGCCGACGTACAGCTCGAAATGCTCCACTCCCTGAAGGGATTCGAACACGCGGAGATCATGCGATACGCCTACGCAATCGAGTACGACTGCATCAATCCGCTGGAGCTTTACCCCACCCTCGAATTCAAAAAGATCCGCGGACTGTGGGGAGCTGGTCAGTTCAACGGTACTTCCGGTTACGAAGAAGCCGCCGCGCAGGGACTCCTTGCCGGAATGAACGCCACTCTCGCCCTCCGTGGAATGGAACAGATCGTTCTCCCGCGCCACTCCTCCTACATCGGTACGCTCATCGATGACCTCGTCACCAAGGGAACGAACGAACCGTACCGCATTATGACCGGCCGAAGCGAATACCGCATTCTGATCCGTCAGGATAATGCCGAAGAACGTCTTTCCAAATACGGCCACTACGCGGGACTTCTTTCCGACGAGCGCTACGAAGAAACAACGCGCCGCACCGCCCTCGTTCGCGAGGAAATCGAACGTCTCTCGCACGTGAACATCGGCCCGTCGTCGGGGATCAACGCCCTCCTCGAAGAAGCAGGCACCACGCCCATCTCCTCGGGCACGACTCTCTGCGACATCATCCGCCGTCCCCAGCTCGACTACGACCGCACCGCCCCCTACGATCCCGCCCGTCCGGATCTGCCGCGCAATATTCGCGAACGAGTCTGGACCGAGATCAAGTACGAGGGTTACATCAAGCATCAGCTCGAAGAAGTCGCTCGTCAGCAAAAATCCGAAACCACCCGTCTGCCCGACGACGTGGATTATATGAAAATCCGCGGACTTCGCGCTGAAGCCGCACAAAAGCTCACCAAAGTCCGTCCCGCAACAATCGGACAGGCATCCCGTATCTCGGGAGTAAACCCCGCCGACATCACGGTTCTTCTGATCTGGATGCAGACAAGACATTAAGTATTTCCCAGCAAACCTTTGTAAATTGTAAATCGAAAGAAAGGCATGGTCATTTTTATGGTTATTTCCGAAAACATCCGATCCCTTTGCCGCACGGCAGAACGGGATCTTGCCGATATATTTTCTGACATTGACGAGATCTCCCGCGCAAACACCGAGCACATCCTCGACGTATTCCGCGAATGTGAGGTTTCCGAATCCTTATTTGCCCCCTCAACGGGTTACGGCTACGGCGACCGCGGCCGCGATATGATCGACGCAATCTCGGCGAAAGTGTTCCGCGGCAAAGCGGGATTTATGCGCCCGTCCCTCCTCTCCGGTACCCACACCATTGCTGTGGCGCTGTTCGGTCTGCTCCGTCCGGGCGACGTGATGCTCTCCGTTACCGGCACACCGTATGACACGCTCCTTGACGTAATCGGCATTGGCTCCGCACCCGCCGGTGAGGGTTCCCTCATTGATTTCGGCGTACAGTTTGAAAAGATCGAATTATCCCCCGACAAAACGTACCCGATCGACGAAAAAACACTCGTTTCCGAGATGGAAAAGTACGGCAGCCGACTCAAAATGGTGTACGTACAGCGCTCGAAAGGCTACGCGGATCGTCCCACGCTCACCTGCCATCAGATGAAGCACGCCGCACTCACCGTAAAGGAAACCGCCGCGCGTCTCGGTATCAAAAAACCGTACTTCGTCGTTGACAACTGCTACGGGGAATTCACCGAACTGTCCGAGCCGTGCTTCGTCACCGATTTGGGTGAAGCGGCAGCGGACATCATCATCGGTTCTCTCATCAAAAACCCCGGCGGCGGAATGGCGGACATCGGCGGATACATCGTCGGTGACGAAGAAGCCGTCCGTCTCTGCGGAAACCGTCTGACCTCCCCCGGTGTCGGTCTCGACGTCGGTGCTTCCCTCGGTCAGAACCGCAATCTTCTGAAAGGACTGTTCTACGCACCGCACACCGTGGCGCAGGCGATGAAAACCGCACACCTTGCCGCGTATCTGTTCGGCTCCCTCGGACTCAAAGTCAGCCCGACGTGGCAGGAACGCCGCTCCGACATCGTACAGACCGTAGAATGCGGCACACCCGAAGGACTCGTTGCCTTCTGCCGCGGTATCCAGTCCGCCTCCCCGATCGACGCTCACGTCGTACCGATGCCGTGGGAAATGCCCGGCTACGCGGACGAAGTCATTATGGCAGCGGGTGCGTTCACGGGTGGTTCTTCCATTGAACTGTCCGCCGATGGCCCGATGCGCGCTCCCTATACTGCCTTTATGCAGGGTGGACTCACGTACGAAAGCTCACGCCTTGCGATCATGGCGGCTCTTGAACGCTACACGGAAGCGGTAAAAACTCTGTAATAATGTATTTATCAAAGGGGTGCAGAAACATGCAAAAACAAATTTTACTCATCGGCGATTCCATTCGCATGGGGTACTGTGACACAGTAAAAGAGAAACTGAAGGACTGTGCAGACGTTCTTTACCCCACAATAAACTGTCGTTCCTCTCAGTTCATCCTGATGTCCCTTCACGACTGGGTCAAGCTCACCGATCCCGATTCCGTGGTTGCCGTCCATTTTAACTGCGGTCACTGGGATGCCTCACATTTTGGACAAACCCCGGACAGCATCTCGTCTCTTGGAGAATACGAGAAAAATCTTCGGAATATCGTTTTTTATCTGAAGAAGTTGTTCAAAAACGCCGCCGTGTATTTTGCCACGACCACGCCAATGAATCCAAGCGGTCTCCTGCCCGAGCTCTGCCCCCGCACCACGGAAGACCTGATCGCATTCAATACTGTCGCCGTGCGGGTGATGAAAGAACAAGGAGTTCCCGTGAATGACCTTTTCTCCGTTGCCTCTCTGTGGGGAGAGAACGCTTACATCGATAGCTGTCACTTCAACCCCGAGTACTACGAAAAACTCGGCGTCGTAACTGCGGATTATCTGAAAGCCAATCTCGGCTTGTAATTTTTAAAAAAATCCATACACCAAGTGCAATGTCATTTAGATAAGACGGTGCAAGTTTAGATAAGGGTGATTTTAAGGAGTCACCCTTATCATGTTTTCTTTTTGGGTTTAGATAGGTAAAAAATGATGATATACACCGAGCCCATACGATTGGGAAGAAGCGACGAGAAGAATATTATACCGAAATCTTTCAGGGGATTTACCTATCGGGTACGCACATAATATTTCTTCAAAAATGGGCTTATTCAGGCTATTTTGGAAAAAAACAAGTGTTTATATCTGAAATGCTTTATAAAAATATAAAAGATTCGTCATATAAGAATTTTTATACCCTATATGGAATTGATCGTATAAAAAATATTCACCTAACCATCTTAACCGTTTCGTCTTTCCACCGACTATATGTAAGAAGGCGCCTGAACCGGAAATGGAGAAACAAATGGATAGTATAAAACTTGAACAACTGATAACGGAAAATATGAAGTCGATATTCGGCTTCGCTTTAACAAGGCTTGGAAACGTAGTTGAAGCAGAATATCTTGCGAGCGATATTCTTTTTGAAATCATTCGGTCAGCGAAAAACCTCAAGGAGGAAGAACGCTTTTACGGTTTTATGTGGAAGATTGCGGAGAATGTCTATATGGACTATCTTCACAAAAAATCAAAAAATGCGAGCCGTACAGCGGAGCTCGATGAAAATACTGCTGATGAATCTGAGTCTGTTTTAGATGAAATCGTCAAAGAAGAAGAACTAAATCTTCTTCGGCGCGAACTCTCATTGTTGTCAAAGCAATACCGTGAGGCAACCGTTTTATACTATATTGAAAATCTCTCCTGTTCCGAAGTAGCGAAAAAATTACAGATCAGCACGGAAATGGTAAAGTACTATTTGTTCCGTGCAAGAAAGATTATCAGAGAGGGTATGAATATGGAAAGACTATACGGAGAAAAGAGCTATCGCCCCAATATTTTTGAGATTGATTTTTGGGGAACAAAAGCAGGAGATGACCGCGAATACTGTGATTTTCAAAGAAGAAAGATTAAAGGGAACATTTTACTTGCAGCATATTACAGTCCGGTAACCATCCAAGAAATCAGTATAGAGCTCGGGGTTTCGCTGCCTTACCTCGAGGACGAAATCAAATTACTCATTGACCGTCAATATCTTGTTTGCAACAACGGAAAGTATTTGACTAACATTCCGATTTTCACACTTGATTGCTCGAAAACGATTGATGGCAAACTGAAAGAGCTCACCGATGAAAGCGCGCAAAAGATTGTTGCTGTCTCCGATGAGTTTGACGCGCGCTTTGGAAGCAGATTTGCAAATACGAATCTCGCACATTGGCAAAAAACTCTCTTGTGTTTACATTATTCGTTGATTGATACCGAAAACGATCTTGAAAAGAATTACGGAGAATTTCCCAAAGATGGGCCGTATTCACTTGTAAACGGCGGTGGCGGACAGGGCATTATTTGGGGAAGAAGTACGGAAAACGTAGTTGGTGATAAACTTCCAAAAGGTATTCAAGGTATATATAATGGTTGTCATGCGAGTGATAAGCGTGGTAGCGTTATCGCTATGAATTTCAGACAAACACTAAATGCACAGCATTTTGAAGGACAAATGATCGATCCAATAGTTTACACAGCGGTTGATTGCTTTAATTATTTGCCGAAGGAGTGGCAGAAAGTGCTTGACAAACATGTCTACGCAAAGAAT
>JAZRNC010000276.1:0-4031 GCA_045647965.1 Eubacteriales bacterium
CCTCTTGTGCGCCCTGCGCGTAGCAGAATCTTACTTGAAGTTTTGACAAAACTCCACTCCGCCCCCCGCGGCAGCGGAAAGAGATTTTCTTAAAGTTTTAGCAAAACTTTATTTCCTCCGCCCCACGCGTAGTGGAAAGAAATTAGAAGTTTTAGTAAAACTTTATTTCCTCCGCCCTGCGCCAAGCAGCCTTTTCCTTGAAGTTTTCGTAAAACTTCACTTTTCCTCACCGCTGACATAGTCCCCCGCCACAGCGGAAGCATAAGCCATCGCGTCATGGATACTTCGCTCGCCGACGTACCGCGCATATAAGAACGCACCGAGGAACGTATCCCCCGCACCCTTTAAGCGAACGACCCGCTGTTTCTTTGTCGGGTGGAACGTGCTCATTCGGATTCCGTCAACCGTCTCTGTGACAATCGAGCCGTCTCCCGCCATCGTCGTGATGACTGTCATATTACCGGGCAGGGATTCCGCTGCCGCTATTGCTTCGGGGGTGCCGTCGATCTTTCTGCCCGTGAGAGCGGATAATTCGTCGACGTTCGGTTTGATAATATCGGGGGGAACATCCGAAAACACCGCGTGGCGCAGGGCTTCTCCGTCGCAGTCGATCACGCAAACGGCGCCCGTTTCCTTCACCTTACGGCAAAGCTCCGACGGATAGGTCTTTGCGACATCCTTCGGACAACTGCCGCAGATCGCGATCACATCCCCACGGGATGCCGCTTCCAAAACGGCAGCCTCCACCTCACGGATGGCGTCTCCAACCGCAGTGCCGGGGGAGTTGATCTCCATCGAGCCGCTCCCACCGATCACGGATATATTGATTCTCGTTTCTGCCTGGGTCTCCACGGCGCGAACCGTCATTTCTTCACCGCTGAGGATCTCAGCGCTGAGTATCTCAGCAATCATTCGTCCGGTCATCCCACCGAGCGCACAGATCGCTTCCGTGGCGCCGCTCACCCCATAGAGTGATGCACATTTTCGAATCGCTCTTGAAACGTTGATCCCCTTGCCGCCCGCACCGATTCGATGTCCGGATGCACGGTTCAGCCCCAGCGGATCCACCTCATCCACCGCGTACTCCACGTCGAGCGCGGGGGAAAGAGTCACCGTCGTGATCTTTTTTATTTTTTCCGTGTCAGAGTACCCGTTTGTCCTGTTATTCATATCTCTACCGCTTATATATCGAGGTTTACGGCGTATTTCGCGTTCTGTTCGATAAACTCGCGGCGGGGGTCAACTTTGTCGCCCATAAGCGTTGAGAAGATCTCGTCACACGCCATCGCGTCTTCGATCTCAACCTTCAATATCGTTCTCGTCTCGGGGTCCATCGTCGTTTCCCACAGCTCCTCGGCGTTCATTTCACCAAGACCTTTGTATCGGTCAACGATGACGTTATTCGAGCCGATCTCTTCGAGGATTGCATCTCTCTCCGCGTCGTTGAAGGCGTACCGCTCGGTCTTACCCTTGCGGATTCTAAACAGCGGCGGCTGTGCGAGGTAGATATGTCCCTCCTCGATGAGCTCGCGCATATGACGGAAGAAGAACGTCAGAAGAAGGATACGGATATGCGAACCGTCGACGTCGGCATCCGCCATAATGATGATCTTGCCGTAGCGGAGCTTTGTGATGTCGAAATCTTCCCCGATACCGCAGCCGAGAGCCTGAATGATCGGGATCAGGGAGAGGTTCGAGTACACCTTGTCAAGTCTTGTTTTTTCTACGTTCAGAACCTTACCGCGCAGGGGGAGAATTGCCTGGAATTTGGATTCACGGCCGCTCGTTGCGGAACCTCCTGCGGAGTCACCCTCGACGAGGAAGAGCTCAGTAAATTCCACTCTTTTATCCTGGCAGTCTCTGAGCTTACCGGGGAGGGTAGAGCCCTGCTGCAGAACGGATTTACGGGAAAGCTCTCTTGCTTTTCTTGCGGCATCTCTTGCTCTCTGCGCCGCGAGGGATTTATCAATGATTGCTCTGGCGATTGCGGGGTTTTCTTCGTAGAATTCAGCCAGCTTTTCCGTCACGATGTTGTCAACGATGCCGCGAACCTCGGAGTTACCGAGCTTGGCTTTTGTCTGGCTTTCGAACTGCGCGTCGGGCAGCTTGACCGAGACGACCGCGCACAGACCTTCTCTCGCATCTTCTCCCGAGAGATTCTTATCCTTATCCTTGAGTGCGCCGAGCTTTCTCGCGTATTCGTTCAGCACCTTGGTGATGGCGCTCTTGAATCCCGCCTCGTGCGTACCGCCGTCGATTGTGGACATATTGTTCGCAAACGTAACGATCGTTTCCGTATAACTGCTGTTGTACTGCATCGCCACTTCCGCGGTGATATCCCCCTTCTGCGCCTTCATATAGATGACGTTCTGGTGGATGAGCTCCTCATGCTTCGCGCGGTTGAGGTGCTCGACAAACTGGCGGATACCGCCGTCGTATTTGAGATCGTACTCGCGGTATTTGCCGACGATCTTCTGTTCGTCTTTGTTTTCTTCAAAGCGCACCTCCTCGACGACCGTTTCAACCTCGGGTTCGAGGGATTCATCGGTCGGCGGTACGTCCTCGCCGTCGATCTTTGCCGCCGCTTCGAGAAGTCTCTGGATATCCTCGTCGTCGTTTTCGGTTTCAAAGGTGAGCTCGTCATGGATCGGACGTCTCTCGTCGCGGAGGATAATGCGGATTCCTGCGTTGAGGAATGCCTGTTCTCTCAGACGGATGAGGAGGGTATCGAGATCAAACTCGGTCGTATCGGTGAAGATATCCGCGTCGGGTTTAAAACGAACGTAAAGTCCGTGATCGTCGGTATCTCCCACGCAGTCGAACGGACGGGCGATGGCACCTTTTTCAAAGCGCATCGTATATCTCTTGCCCTCGTAGGCGTTGTGGACCTCCATCCATTCGGAGAGAGCGTTTACAACGGACGCGCCCACACCGTGCAGACCGCCCGATATCTTATATCCCTGACCGCCGAATTTTCCCCCCGCGTGAAGCACGGAGAAAACGACTTCGAGCGTGGGTTTTCCGACCTTGCGGTGCATCTGGGAGGGGACTCCTCGACCGTTGTCACGAACGGAAACAGAGCCGTCCGCGTGAAGTACCACTTCGATGCAGTCGCAGTGTCCCGCCATCGCTTCGTCAATGGAGTTATCCACGATCTCGTACACAAGATGGTGAAGTCCTCTCTGCGAGGTAGTTCCGATGTACATACCGGGGCGTTTTCTGACCGCCTCCAGTCCTTCCAGCACCTGTATCTGGTTTTCGTCGTATACTTGGTTATTCTGATTGTTCTGAATGTTATCCATTATGACTCCATTTCGATGTTCTTTCCGTTTTTGTCTGCACGATTGGCAATCGCCTGTGTCGAAATGTGCGTCAGCACACATTCGTCGTCACACAGCACGAACGATCGCGGCAGATCGTTTCCCGCAGATTTCGTACGACCTCTCTTTTCTTCGTTCTGAAGAAATTTCATCGTAACGTCGGACGCGGTCTTTCCGTCAATGTCAAAGCATCCGATCACGTCTCGTTCCCGGACGAGATACCCTGCTCCTATGTGTAATAGCATGTTTGTCTCCGTGGGGGGGTTTTTTCCACTGCCGTGTGGGGATTTTAAAATATACTTTTCTCCGCTGCCGCGGGGAGGGGGGGAGTTTTCGCAAAAACTTCAAGGAAAGGCTCCTACGCGGAGGGCGCACAAGAGGATCACTCGGGATCCTCTTGTGAATCTCCCCGACCAAAGAGAACCATTGGTTCTCTTTGGAATCTTTCCGTGTGAAACGTTCCGTGCCTTGGGGCACTACTTTAGTTGAAAAGTGGGGAGATCCCGCGAAATTTAGTTTTAATTAGCAATTTCGGTGGAATAGGCTAACCGCGGGAAATGTTTTTGTTGTCCTGCGGACAGGTTTTTAAACGAACGATTTCGTTTTTAGTTATAATTTTTTCCACAGACGGGTTTTAACGATTTTGTTTTCTCTCCGTCACCCGGCGACAGTTGAAATTTGCACCAAAGCGAGCAGTTTCAACTACCCCTT
>JAZRNC010000277.1:0-8978 GCA_045647965.1 Eubacteriales bacterium
ATATCACAGAGCTCCAGCATTATCGAAGTATCAGGCATTGCTACGCCACGTTCCCACTTGGATACTGCTTTATCGGTGATGCCCAGTTTTTCTGCCAACTGCATTTGTGTTAAGTTTGCCTTTTTTCTGCACTCAGCAATAAATCTTCCGATTTTTATTTGGTTCATAGGCTACCTCCTTTTGCATTAGTATAGATGATTAAGAGGAAAAAACACACCCACCATTGGTTTAGTGAGGAGAAGTAAACCGTTGGTAGAGTAAAAATTGACCGTCAAATTCAGTTTTATCAAACTTTTCCACACATTCAGTATATCATAAGTATGCGATTTTTTCAAGCAAAGTGCTCAAATCTTCACAAAGCAAAAGCGGAGGCAAAACCCTCGCTTTTCTCTATTCAACTGTTCGACAAGTTGGAATTTTCCTGACCAAATACAAGCGTGAATACCATACTCGTATCCAAATCAATAAGGTAATCCGCGTGAATGTTACCCGGATTTTGTACTTCTTCATACCCATAGCGAGAGCAAAAAACAGAGGGGAACTCTCGTTCATCGGCTACTTTCAAAATCTCCTCCACTGCTTTTTGTAAATCGCTTTTATCAAAATGATTGTCTCCAACAACCACTTTGTCGCCGTATACACAATCAATTTTTATCAGCATTTCGCACCCCCGTCAAATTCAGTTTTATCGAACTTTTTCACACATTCAGTATATCATAAGTATGCGATTTTTTTTCAAGTAAAGCGCTCAAATCTTCACAAAGCAAAAGCGGAGGCAAAACCCTCGCTTTTCTCTATTCAACTGTTCGACATATTGGAATTTGTCTGCCTGATTATGCTGCAAAACTTCTCAAAAGTAAATTTTATTCCACAATCCGCCATTTCATTGACGTGGCAATTACATAAGAATAATTTTTTAAGTCATCGGGATTTTGGCAGAACTCACTCGACCAGACAATAATATCTTCACCGGAGAAATAAACGTATGTTGCAAAAACAGACGATGCAGTATCTTTTATCTGCCACTCTAACAAGCTTTCAAATTCAATTTCTACAACGGTGTCCCAAATACTTGTAACCAATATTTGTAGTATTAACTTGGTTTGCTCGGGATTAAAATGATGACCGTTCTCAATTTTCGATATACCATCATGGGTGTACCGGACACCTATGATATATCCATCGTGCAAACAATTGGTCTTGTCAAGAAAATATTCTATATCATTGTCAGATTTAATTTCTGAAAACATTGTTTCATTTTCCTCCGTCAAACTCAAGCTTTACGAACTCTTTCAAGCAGCAATGCTCCACTTTACCGTGTGTAACAAGAGAAAAGTCCAAATCTCACACTACACACATACAGTATACCATAAGTATGAAATTTTTCCACCACAAATTTACAATATTTATAGCACAATTTCGTCAAGCTCCAGCTTTTCGAACTCTCTCGCAGTTTCATTATTATATAGTAGAAAAATTCTCAACGAAAAAGCAGCAGTTATCCTCTGCTTTTCAACTATTCGACTTACTTGGAATTTATCTAATCAATTCAATGTAATAATCCAGCAATTCGTATATCCAATCTTTGAGTATCGAAAAGCTGAAGCCTAATGACTTTGCTTTTTCTGTATTTATGCTATATTCGGGTACCCCATTGTAGGGGGCACTATCTCCATCCTTATCAATAATTGCTCTTGTTCCTGTTTTCTTTTCTACATAATCAATTATTTCCTTTATAGAGATCGTGCCTTCGGCGCTTCCGTTAATTGCGCCTGTGACATCTTTATCAACCAAAAATGCCATAAACCTTCCAGCCTCATCGGAAGATATAAAACCCATCTGATGATCTAAATTATCGATATTCATTGGAATAGATTTCATAACGTGCTCAACATAAAACAGCAACCTTTTTGTGTAATCATCTTCTCCTATTACGAACGGATATCTTACAGCAATCCAGTTTCTGTCAGAATATTTTTGCCATAAAGCGTACTCTGCTTGTCGCTTGTTTTGATCATATGGAAATGCGCATCTGTCACACCATACAAAATCCTTTGAAAATCCATCGAAGTCAGATTCAATTGTGTTTATGTGCTTGGAATTGTAAACTGATGTCGTTGACATATGGATGTATTTATCACAATCCACAACATCCATAACATACTTTATATCGTTTGAACAATAAGCAATATTATCAATTACCACATCATAATGTGTTCCGCATAGCGCTTTTTTTACACTCGCCTCATCTGTCCTGTCTAAGATAATTCGATTTACTCTATCACCATATTTATCAGAAACATTCCCTCTCGTTGCGATGGTAACATCATGACCGTTGGTCAAAAGTTCGTCTACCATGTGTATTCCAAAAAATCGAGTACCACCGATTACTAAAATTTTCATCCTAACACCTCACAAAATTCAGTTTTATCGAACTCTTTCACGGTTCTATTATACCACACGCCTGCAAAATTTTCAACGAAAAAGCAGAGGGTGTTCTCTGCTCTTTAACTGTTCGACATACTCGGAATTGGCATCTCTTATTTCTTTTCAAACATTCCCCAGATTGCAAGAGGGATTCCAATGTAAGGTAAAAACAAGAAGATTTCAAAATAAGATTCATCAAACACCTCAACAAATGTGGGGGTAAAAAAGCCAATCAATACAAAGAAAAAGGCAACCGCTATTTTTTTCATAGAACAATCCATCCTGTGATTCGATTTTCAAAAATGGCTTTACATCCTCTTTAATCGCGTTATCTTTTTCTCTGTCAGACACCGCGAATGCCAAACACGTCGGCAAGAACCCGCTCAACCCCGTCGCCGTCCAGTTCCTCTGCCCGCACAAGATCGACTCCCTCGAACTCTTTGTATGTATTTCCGTCGAGAGTCTTTCTGCCGCACGGCGTTTTGATCGCGAGCATATTCCCCTTATTGAACGGAGAATCCGGATGCTTTTCACACCAGAACGATGCAGGGGTAAAATCTACCTCGTACTGTGTTTCCGTCGTGAAGCTGATATACCGTCTCCACTCCCCTTTATAAAAATCTGTGAGGATCCATCCAAGGTCTGCGTCACGCTCGAAGCGGTATGTCTCTCCATTCTGTTCCTGAACCACGCCTTCTTCCAATTTCAGCGGGAAACGGGGTGCAATCTGTCCGACACCAATATCGAGCAAATAGTCTGCCCCATCAAGAGTGACGACAACGATTCGATGTCTGCGGAACGGAATTGTCGACTCTCCTCGAAGAAAACGCGCAAAGCAACTTTTGACTTCAAAGCCCATTTCGGAGAGCATCGCATGAAGAAGCGCGTTCAACTCAAAGCAATACCCGCCACGGTGCTCCGTGACGATTTTTTTATATATATCCTCGCCTTCGAGGGAGATCGGCTTTCCACGCAAAATATCGAGATTCTCATACGGGATGGTCAGTACGCACGCTTCCTGCACCTTTCCGAGAAAATCCACCGTGTGAGCTACCGCCAAACCATCAAGTCCGATTCGTTTTAAAAAGTTTTTGATTTTTTCCATATTGCCACCGCCACTTTCGTGAAGTTTTTATAAGATAATATCTCCGGCAAGTCCATCGATTCTCTTCTGATTTCATTATAACACAACTAAAAACCTTCTTCAAGATTTTTGTTCGATTTTTGGTATGATTTTATTTTTTCGCTGCCCGTATGTCTGCACAAACTTTCCCACTAAAACAGCATTACAATGATATATGTAATAACATGCGTTATTTTTTTAACAAACCATGTGTATTTTTGAAATTTTCATTAAAAATATTGCTCCACGCTTTTTTTAGGTGTATAATTTTAGTGTATAATTTTAATTGAAACGAGGTATCAACGATGGGGCCTGGAGGACCGAACAGATTTCTTGAAAACGAGAAAGCCCGCAACAAGCTCAAAGAACCAAAGCCGCAAAACTTAAAAGAAATACCGGGATACCTATGGAGAGTCGTGTCAAAATTTGCCAAAAGACTCCTCTACATATACAAGATCGTGTGGGAAACCCGCCCGTGGATCTTATTCTTCATGGTATTCATCGCCATCTTCAACGGTGTTGCTCCCGTAGTCGGTCTAATGATCGACGCCGAACTTTTAAACTCTCTTGCAGACGCTTTCATTAAAGCGGCACAGGGAAATCCCGTCGGAATGGATGCCGTCGCAAGTGTTCTTATTCTGCGCTTTGCTTATTCGTTCGTCATCAGTTTGATCGGACGGATCAACAGTATCGTTTCTTCCATTTCCGGCGAACTTGTGGTCAATAACGTCAATCTCCGTATTATGAACAAAGCGAAAGAGGTCGATATCGCCAGCTTTGACCGTCCGGAATTTTATGAGAAACTCGAAAACGCCAAGCGCGAGGCAGGTCACCGACCGCTCCATATTCTCAACGCCAATTTCACCATCATCAGTACGATCATCAGTATGGTTTCCTATATCGTGCTTTTGATCGGTGTCAGCCCCGCCGCGCCGATCGCCATCATTCTCTTAAGCATCCCCACCGCGATCATCAATTTCGTATATCGCCGCAAAAACTTCTTCTATATGCGCCATCACTCCAAGGAACGCCGTCAGATGAATTATTATTCTGAGCTTCTGACCAACAAGGATATGGTAAAGGAAGTCCGTCTGTTTAATCTCTCGGGACTCTTCATTGGAAGATATAACGAAACGTTCAAAAAATATTTCGGCGGTCTGAAAAAACTCTTTATCGGTGAAGGAACGTGGCATATGATCACCTCCGTTCTTTCCACTGCCGTCAACTGTACCCTTTTCCTCATTATCGCAAAAGGTGTTTGCGAAGGTAAATATGAGGTTGGTACTTATTCGCTGTATACGGGCGCTTTGACCTCTATTGCCGCAGGAGTAGGAACCATTATCTCAACGACAGCTTCCATTTATGAGGGAACGCTGTTCATCGATAACCTCATTACGTTTATGAATGAGAAAATGACCGTGATCCCGCGCCTTGCCGAGCCGAGAAAAGTCACTCGCCACACAGGACATCAGATTCGCTTCGAAAACGTCTCATTCCGTTATCCCGGAACCACGCGAAACGTTATCAACAACGTCTCCTTCACCATTGATCCGGGTGACACCGTCGTTCTCGTCGGTCTGAACGGTGCCGGAAAAACCACTCTCATCAAGCTGCTCACACGTCTCTACGACCCCACCGAGGGTACGATCTATCTCGACGGGCATGACATCAAAGAATACGATGTCGGAGAACTATACAGTCTGTTCGGCATCATTTTCCAGGATTTCGGAAAATACGCCGTAAACGTTACCGAAAACATCCGCTTCGGCCAGATCACCCGTGAAACCGGTATGAGCGAAGTCGAATACGCCGCCAAACAGAGTACGGCCGATCAATTTATCAAAGATCTGCCAAACGAATACGACACCCCTCTTATGCGGTATTTCGAAGAGAACGGCATTGAACTGTCCATCGGTCAATGGCAAAAGTTGTCGATCGCCCGCGCCTTTTACAGCGATTCCGACATCATCATCCTTGACGAACCCACTGCCTCCCTCGACCCCATTGCCGAACAGAACATTTACAATCAGTTCGACACGCTTCGTCAAGATAAAACCACGATCTTCGTGTCTCACCGTCTCTCCAGCGCCACGATCGCAAGTAAAATCGTCGTTCTTGAAAATGGTTGTCTGATCGAACTCGGCAACCACGCGGAACTGATGGCAAAACGAGGCGCCTACTACACGCTCTTCTCCACGCAGGCAAAGAGATATCAAGAGATTCAGGATGCGGAGCCGGAGGCGGACAAAACCGCTCCCTTCCTCACCGAAAAGCCGCACCGCGGTTCACATCGTCCGCCGATTGCGGGAGACAGACCGTCTTTCCCGCCTACCCATAACTGACAAAAACTGCCGTTTTCATAATCGAAAGCGGCAGTTTCTTTTTGTGCGTACGGATGTACAGATCACCCGTAAAAACGAATAAAAATGAAAAGACCGTTTAACCTTTCGATTAAACGGTTTATTTTCAAGCTAATACCCGGATTCGAACCGGGGACCTCATCCTTACCAAGGATGTGCTCTACCAACTGAGCCATATTAGCATTTCTCGTGACAGTACATAACCTGTCGACGAGAGATATTATACCATATCAAAAAACGTTTGTCAATACTTTTTTTCGATTTTTCGATATTTTTAACGAGAAGTTACAGCGCGGGCTGAATAGCGAACGCAAGATACACCGTCAAACCGATCGCTGCGAGACATCCAAGAAGCAGGAGAAGACATAGATTCCGCTTTTTCGTTTCCCCCGTCCGATGAAATTTGATGAGTCCGCCGATCAACCAAGGCAGAAAGAACGCCGCAATCAGCGAGAAATACTGCAGTACCGTCAGCATTACAGTTCGCAGTTACCCACGGTACGCGGGAAAGGAATAACGTCACGAATGTTCGATACACCGGTCAGATACATAACGCAGCGTTCAAAGCCAAGACCGAATCCGGCGTGACGTGCGGAACCGTACTTTCTGAGGTCGAGGTAGAAATCGTAGGATTCGGCTTCCAGACCAAGCTCATTCATACGAGCCGTCAGTTTTTCAAGATTGTCTTCACGCTGGCTTCCGCCGATAATTTCGCCGATTCCGGGAACGAGACAGTCCATAGCCGCTACTGTCTTTCCATCCGGATTCTGCTTCATATAGAACGCCTTGATCTCCTTCGGATAATCGGTAACGAATACGGGACGCTTGAAGATCTCTTCCGTGAGGTATCTTTCGTGCTCTGTCTGGAGATCGCAGCCCCATTCTACCTTATAATCAAACTTATCGTTGTTTTCCTTCAGCATTTCAACAGCTTCCGTATAGGTAACATGACCGAAATCGCTGTTTACTACGTGATTGAGTCGGTCAAGCAGTCCCTTGTCCACGAACTGATTGAAGAACTGCATTTCTTCCGGAGCATTCTCAAGTACGTAGCGGATAATGAATTTAATCATATCCTCAGCAAGACGCATATCGTCAAAGAGATCGGCAAAAGCGATCTCGGGCTCGATCATCCAGAACTCTGCCGCGTGACGTGTCGTATTGGAGTTTTCTGCACGGAACGTCGGGCCAAACGTATAGATGTTTTTGAACGCCATCGCATACGTTTCGCCGTTGAGCTGGCCGGATACCGTAAGGTTCGTGCTTTTTCCGAAGAAATCTTCCGCGAAGTTTACACTGCCGTCTTCAAGACGCGGAGGATTGTCAAGATCCATCGTGGTAACGCGGAACATTTCTCCCGCACCTTCACAGTCAGAAGCCGTGATAAGCGGTGTGTGAACGTACACAAATCCACGCTCCTGGAAGAATTTGTGGATCGCATATGCCGCGAGAGAACGCACGCGGAACACTGCCTGGAAAAGATTCGTACGGGGACGAAGATGGGAAATCGTACGGAGAAATTCAATGGAGTGACGCTTCTTCTGGAGGGGATAGTCGGGAGTCGACGCACCTTCGAGAACGATGTTGTCCGCGTGAATTTCAAACGGCTGCTTTGCCTCGGGAGTTTCGATAATACGACCTTCGACGATGATGGCACTGCCGACGTTATATTTACTGATCTCCGCAAAATTGTCAAGTTTATCGTCGTACACGATCTGAATCGGTTCAAAGAAAGTACCGTCCGCAAGCATAATAAATCCGAACGTGCGGGAATCGCGGATACTGCGTACCCATCCGCCGACCGTAACGTGCTCGTGATCTACGCTTTCTCTTTCACGGTAGAGCTGACGAATTGATGTTAATTCCATAGGTCTGTTCCTTTATTTCATTAAAATATATTTTATAAATTTTATTATACCACATTCCACCTCAGAAATGCAACAGATTCGCGCAAAAAAACAAAGAATAAAGAAAATTTATACAGATATGGTGAATTATTCCGTCTGCGAATTATTCCGCGGTTTTTTCGTTTACTTTTTTCGTGAAATCTTCGTCAAATTCACGATTTTCGCAAAAATTGACCTATTATCCGAGGAAAAAACATAAAATCTATTGACTTTTGTATAAAAAAATAGTATCATTGATTGTGCACGATTTTTGCATCTGTGCTGACGTTTCCGTTTCGCGCAAAGGCGAGCGGATTTCCCAAAACATCAAAGCGCGCCATAAAATATACTCCTCGGACGAGTCAGTATCCGTCGGAGTAAAGCATAAAGCGCACTTCGTTACCAAACTGAATAATTTGATGTTCACATCCGGCAGTTTTTCACAAAAACCGGGATAGCCAAAGGATTTCCTGCGGCGCATCTGAGAGATCATGGCTGCAATCGGACAGGAGGTTCCGTTTTGTAACACACTCTTTGCGGGGGCTATGATCAGCCGAGGTGTGGGTTCGCGCAGAGCTGTAATACGGCTTACGTGGTCTTTTGCCGCAAAGGGGGATGCAAAAAATATGAATAAAAAAAATATTGTCGAATTAAAAAACATTACTGTCGCGTTTGACGGAGAAAAGATTCTTGACAACTTGAATCTGTCCATCGGAGACGGTGAATTTGTCACGCTTCTCGGCTCTTCGGGATGCGGAAAGACAACCACCCTGCGCCTTATCGCGGGATTCCTTGAACCTGATTCGGGAGAAGTGTTTTTTGACTCGAAAAACATGAATGGTGTTCCCGCACATAAACGTGAGGTAAACACCATTTTTCAGCGTTATGCGCTTTTTCCGAACTACAATGTATTTGAAAATATTGCCTACGGGCTGAGAGTCAGAAAAGTTCCGGAAGCGGAGATCAAAGAACGGGTTCACGAAATGCTGACTCTCGTGAATCTTCAGGGATTTGAAAAGCGAAACGTTTCCAAGCTGTCGGGCGGTCAGCAGCAGCGTGTTGCCATTGCCCGCGCCTTAATTCTTCGTCCGAAGGTTCTGCTCCTTGACGAACCTCTTGCCGCGCTCGACTTGAAGCTGCGTAAGGATATGCAGAACGAACTCAAAAATATTCAGAAAGCAC
>JAZRNC010000278.1:0-2181 GCA_045647965.1 Eubacteriales bacterium
AAAGTTGATTTGCAAAAACTGATTAACGAAAAAGAACTGAAAGTTATATATACACCCGACGAGCCATCAAAAATTATGATTTGCTCCTCTGACGTTAACCGTCCGGGGCTTGCGCTGTCCGGATTTTTTGATTATTTTGATCCGAAACGTCTGCAGATCCTTGGAAATGCAGAGATAATGTTTCTTAAAAAAATGGATGAGGAATCCCGCAAAGCACACTTGACGGAATTTTTCAGAAGAACCCCCGTGGCAGTGATCGTTTCCCATAATAATGAAATTGATGAGGATTTCCGTGAGATTGCGGAATATTTTGAAGTGCCGCTTCTTATGACTTCAGAAAATACGAGCGATCTTATGGCATCTATCATTGCCTATCTTCACGTTCAGCTTGCTCCTCAGATTACGCGTCACGGTGTTCTTGTGGAAGTCTACGGTGAGGGAATTCTGATTACTGGCGACAGCGGTGTTGGTAAGAGCGAAACAGCCATTGAACTAATCAAACGCGGACATCGTTTTATTGCGGATGACGCTGTGGAACTTCGTAAAGTATCGGCAAAAGCTATCATTGGTCGCGCACCGGAACTTATTAAGTATTATATTGAACTTCGCGGTATTGGTATTGTGGACGTGCGCAGACTTTTTGGTATGGGTGCTGTCAAGGAGACTGAAAAGGTCGATATGATTATCAATCTGGAGCCTTGGGTTCAGGGGAAAATGTATGATCGTCTCGGACTTGAAAATGAGTTTACAGATATTCTCGGAATCAAGATTCCAACGACAACGATTCCTGTAAAGCCCGGACGTAACCTTGCGGTTGTTCTTGAAATTGCGGCTATGAATAATCGTCAGAAAAAAATGGGTTACAATACCGCGGAAGAATTCAACGCGAAACTGCTTCAAAGTATGGAAGCAATGGAATAACAGAAAGAATATCAATATTTATCAAAAATTTTATATAACTCGGTTTTTCTATTGCAATTATTAGTAATCTATGATATAATACACCATACGGAAAAGTTTTCTGTAAATGCTTTACCGCAGAGTAGATGGAGTGGCGTTAAGTGCCGCTGAAACGGGGAGTTGTTCAGCGGACGAAAGTTATGTAGAAACATAACTGCGGTCACACTGTTGCATCCCGCTGTCATGATATTAGAGGCAATTCTCTCATAAATGTTCCGGCGGAATATCTTTTTCCGTGTATATTTATGGGGGATTTTGTTTATGAAGAAAAAAATATCGGTAGAAATGTTAACGGTTTCTGCACTATTTCTCGCTCTTGAGATTGTTCTGAACCGCTTTGTCTCGATCAACACTGTGGGATTGAAAATAGGGTTTGCCTTTGTGCCTATCGTCGTATGCGCGATTATTTATGGACCGACAATGGCGGCGATTGTAAACGCACTGGCCGATTTTCTCGGAGCGATTCTATTTCCAATCGGACCGTATTTCCCTGGATTTACACTTACTGCCGCGCTTATGGGGCTTGTTTGGGGACATTTTTTATATCGAGGAGAACTCGGAGAACGAAAACTTCGCTTTTTTCCGAATATTCTCCTGCCGTCTATCGTTAATAATCTGATTTTTGGTCTTTGCGTCAATACGTATTGGATTACTATTATCTCCGGTTCAAAAACGTATCTTGGGTGGTTTACGTATCGCATAACGGAATATTTAATACTGATTCCGTTGAACGTAATTATGATCCCTATTTTAATTAAATTATCTGAGAAAATAAAAAAGTATACAAGGTAAGAGGTATGATGAATTATTCGGAAGCGCTTGATTATATTCATTCTGTTTCTTGGAAGGGAAGCAGACTTGGGCTTGAAAGAATTGAAACTCTTTGCGAGCTTCTCGGACATCCCGAAAACTCACTGAAGTTCATTCACGTAGCGGGAACGAACGGAAAAGGGTCTGTTTGCCGTACTCTTGCTTCAATTCTTGAGAGAGAAGGATATCGCGTTGGTTTGTACACGTCGCCTTTTGTGGAGTGTTTCAATGAGAGAATCATTTTTAACGGCGAAAACATTCCGGATGACGAGCTTGTTGAAGCAACAGAAGCGGTAAAACAATTCGCGGACACGATGACGGAGGATTCCCCGACCGAGTTTGAACTTATTACGGCGATAGCATTTGTCTATTTTAAGAAGATGGCATGTGATTACGTTGTTCTTGAAGCGG
>JAZRNC010000279.1:0-2381 GCA_045647965.1 Eubacteriales bacterium
CACGAAAAAGCTTTGCTTTTTCAGAGGTCGGCACGAGTCCTCTTGTGCGCCCCTCGCGTTAGCGGAAAAACATTTTCTTTCGCAAAACTTCACCCACCCCGCTCTGCGGCGATTTTTCTCCCCATACTATTGATTTTTCCATCAATTACTGTTATAATAGTATCATGAGTAATTTTTCTATTTTTTGACGGCATAGCCAAGGAGGATAATATGTCACTTACACTTAATAATATGGTGGAAGAGCTTTCCACATTCGACCCTGAGATCGGTGCGATCGCCGCAGAAGAACTCGCGAGACAGCGCAACGGTCTGGAACTCATCGCATCCGAAAACGTTGTATCCAAAGCAGTCCTTCTCGCAATGGGAAGCCACCTTACCAATAAATACGCAGAAGGTTACCCGGCAAAAAGATATTACGGCGGTTGTCAGGTCGTTGACAAAGCCGAAAGCCTCGCCATCGAACGCGCAAAGGCTATCTTCGGCGCTGACCACGTAAACGTACAGCCCCACAGCGGCGCACAGGCAAATATGGCTGTCTACTTCGCACTTCTCGAAACCGGTGACACCGTTCTCGGTATGAGCCTTGCGTGCGGCGGTCACCTCACCCACGGAAGCCCCGTCAATATGTCCGGTAAGAACTACAACTTCATCCCCTACGGCGTTGACGAAAACGGTATCCTCGATTACGAAGAACTCGAACGCCTGGCAAAAGAACATCACCCGAAGCTCATCGTAGCCGGTGCATCCGCATACCCGAGAATTATTGATTTCGAACGCATTTCCAAAGTAGCACGCGAAGTCGGCGCATACTTTATGGTAGATATGGCGCACATCGCAGGACTTGTTGCCGCAGGTCTCCATCCCTCTCCCGTTCCGTATGCTGACGTTGTAACCACAACGACACACAAAACTCTCCGCGGTCCGAGAGGCGGTATGATCATGTGTAAGGCTGACCTTGCCAAAGCCATCGACAAGGCGATCTTCCCCGGCTCCCAGGGCGGTCCTCTTATGCACGTTATCGCCGCAAAAGCCGTTTCCTTCGGTGAAGCGCTTACCCCCGAATTCAAAGAATATCAGGAACAGATCGTGAAGAACGCCGCAGCCCTTGCAGAAGGTCTTCTTGCGGAAGGATTCAATCTCGTCTCCGGCGGCACCGACAACCACCTGATGCTCTGCGACCTCCGTCCGTTCAACCTGACCGGTAAGGAATTTGAACATATGCTCGATGAAGTTTACATCACCGTAAACAAAAATGCCATCCCGAACGACCCACAGTCTCCCTTCATCACAAGCGGCGTCCGTATCGGTACACCCGCTGTAACCAGCCGCGGACTCAAAGAAGAGGATATGAAAACTCTCGCTCACCTCATTGGCCTCACCGCCCGTGACCTCGAAGGCAACCGTGAGTATATCCGCGCGGAAGTTCTGAAGATCTGCGAAAAGTACCCGCTTTATTGATCCACGTCGTCGGGGCATTATCCAAACGATCTTAACTTTATTTAACTGAGGTATCAATATGAAAAACGAAATGGATAAAACGATAACTTTCTCCATTCGTGAGGAAGAAAGAGACCGTGAAAGAAAAATGCTTCTTCGCTCCGTTTACGAAGCTCTGAGCGAAAAAGGATATAACCCCCTTAACCAAATCGTAGGGTATATCCTCACCGAAGATCCCACGTATATCACCAATCACAAAAACGCACGCGGTCTGATCCGACGCATCGACCGTGACGAACTGATGGCAGCTCTCATCGCGGAGTACCTCGATCTGTGAGCGCCGCACGTATTCCGACGGCGGTTTTGTCTCCGCGCCTACCTGCGGTGTCAAAAATCGCCATCGGTTCTCTTACCGTATCAAAAATGCAGGCAGCCCTTCCGACGGATGAGGCTGCCGCTGTACTCGCATACGCTTTTGACCGCGGAATCAACTTCGTGGACACCGCGCAGTACTACGAAAACTACGACATTCTCCGTCTCGCGCTGAAAAAATGCCGCGAGCCCGAAAACGTCGTCCTCTCCACCAAAACCTATGCCTATTCACGTTCCCTCGCCGAGCAGGCAGTGGAAGAAGCCCGAAAAAGCCTGGATCGCGACGTGATCGACATCTTTCTTCTGCACGAGCAGGAGAGTTATGCCACGCTCTGCGGTCACAGAGAGGCACTCGAGTACCTATTCGAATGCCGCGAAAAAGGAATCATCCGTGCCGTCGGAGCTTCCACGCATCACGTCGCGCTCGTCCACGGACTTATCCGCCTGAAACGTGAGGGATTCACGCCCGACATCTGCCACCCCCTCTACAATATGGCGGGAATCGGCATCGCGGACGGAGGGGAAGCGGATATGCGAGAGGCTCTTCTTGCCGCGCACACCGAGGGAATCGG
>JAZRNC010000280.1:0-5437 GCA_045647965.1 Eubacteriales bacterium
AGAAATCGGAAATATCGGCTTTCATGAGATGCGCGATAATGCCCAAACGCCATGGAGCAGGCTGGAAAAGCGGCTCGTAGAGATTGGCAGAGAAATATTGGCAGAGTAGAGTCAAATACGATGCTCCTCTGTATTTGAGGAAGCACGAGCTTATTACAAAAAGCATAGAATATAAAAATACACCGTTTTGTCGCAGTTGTAATTACTAAAAATCCATCATCGGCGGTGATTCTTAATCGGAGGTGATTCTTATGACAACGATAATCTTCGTAAGGCACGGAGAAAGCGAAGCAAACAGACTTGGATTTTTTGCTGGGCAGATCGATGTGTCATTGGTGGAAAAAGGTATTCAACAGGCATATTCAACAGGTACTTATATCTCCAAAAATTATACGGTCGATAAGGTCTATGCCAGTGATTTGAAGCGGGCTCATAAAACCGGGGAGATTATCTCGAGGATAGTAAATACCGAATTGATCGTCGATAAGCGATTGCGAGAGATCCATGCCGGTTTATGGCAAGGCAATAAATTTGACGATCTGCTCGTGTGCTATCGCGACACCTATTCCTGTTGGCTTCACGATATTGGAAATTGCCAATGTGAAGGTGGAGAGAGCGTAAAGCAGTTGAGCGAACGCGTTTTGGAAGCTCTTACGGAAATTGCCGAGGCCGAGGCGGGTAAAACTGTTGTTGTTGCCACACACGCAACTCCGATACGAGCAATGCAATGTGTTCTCAGGGGCTTGCCTTTTGACGAAATGAAGAACATACCATGGGTTTCCAACGCATCTGTAACCGAGATTTTATATGAAAACAAAGCTTGGCATTTTATAAAAGAAGACGAAAACCATTTTTTGTCTGATCTAAAAACCTCATTTCCACCCAATGTATAAGAAATTATCTCCAAAGGCAATCACCTATGAACTGCCCTATCGGTTTTTATACCCTTTTGTTGAGCCGCTTTTGCCAGTTTGCCCGATGTGGCAATACTTGCAACTATATACGTCTTGTCCTGCAAGCAAAACAGAAAGAGAAAAACAACCATGATTAAACTTTGCATTTTCGATTTGGACGGAACGACCTTGGACACCGTCAGGACCATTGCGCACTACGTTAACACCACCTTAGAAAGCAACGGCATTGAGCCGATTGAGGTGAAACAGTTTAATTATCTGGCGGGGTGCGGTATGGCAAACCTCATCCGCGGATCGCTGGAATATCGCAACTGCTACGAAGACGCCCTTTTCGAGAAGGTCTTGCGCGAGTACGACGCTGCTTACAACGCGGACGTTACCTATAAAACCACTATTTTTGACGGTCTCAAAGAGGTTCTCGACACCATCAAAGGGCAAGGAATTCGCATCGCCATCGTATCCAACAAGCCCGATTTTGCCACACGTACCGTTGTTAACAAGCTGTACGGCGAGGGATATTTTGATTTCGTTACGGGTCAGGTGCCGGGGGGCATCTTAAAGCCCAATCCCGCTACGGTTCTCGCAGTAATTGAGCAATTCGGCGTCAAGCACACGGAATGCTTGTACATTGGAGACACCTCTGTCGATATGCAAACGGGAAAGAACGCGGATCTGTATACCGTCGGCGTACTTTGGGGCTTCCGCGGTCGCGAGGAGCTTATGGAAAACGGCGCCGACGTACTGGTTGATGAGCCGAGCGAGCTACTCGACTGTATCACAAAAAGAAATAAGGAGTTGAGTGTATGATTTCTTATGAGTCACTTTTGCCATTCGGACACCTTGCGGACGGCACGCTACACATCGAGGACAGCTTTTCTCTTGTTTGTCCTTCGGATAACGGCGCGGCTTGTATACTCGTGAGCGCGCTTTCCACTTACAGTGGAGAAAAATCGCCCAAGATCCAATTTGCTTTGACGGCAAGCGGACAAGCTAAGCCCTTTTACTGTTCCCACAGCTATCGCATAGGAAAAGCGAACGAATACACGCGGCAGACTTGGCGTGTTCCCCCTCTTTTCCTGCCCGATATGACACTGACCGTATGCGTTGACGTTCCCGACGGAACGGTTTTACGCGTTAAAAACTTCGGTACCGTGCAGGATTCGGGCGCCAAGAATTGGAATGGCGGACTCAGGCACAATGCCCATTTGGGATTCTATGGACTCGCGCCGGATAATACGATGCCCGCATTTGAATTGGCGGCAGCGTGCGGTTTTCCGGCTTGCATCGTAGTGCCAAAGGCCACGAAGGACGGTGTCCTCGTTTGTATCCATGACGATACGATCAACAGAACCGCAAGAGATGTAAACGGCAACGCGCCCGAGGAGCCGCTCTATGTCAAAGATCTGACCTATAATGAGCTGTTGAATTGGGATTTCGGTCTATACAAAAACGAAATTTACAAGGGTGTAAAAATCCCGCTGCTGGATGATTTTTTTGCTCTGTGTGCAAAAACCGGCATGCTGCCTATGTTCAGCACCCATCCTGCGCTGACGGTCGAACAATGGCTGCAGGTGAAAGAGATGCTGATCCACTACGGGTTATTAAAGAATTTCCATATAAAAAGCTTTAAAATGGAAATTTTACAAACCGCATACTCTATCTTCGGTACGGAGATAGACGGTTACACGTGGGACAACAGCAAGTGGGATGATGACAAGATCGACACCCTCCTTCATTCCGGTATGGATTTCTCCGGGTGCAGAGTGGGAATCGAATATCGTTTCCATGAATACACCGAGGAGATCGCCAAAAAAATCATCGATGCCGGCTTTTTCGCTGCCGCTTGGTCCATTGGAAAAACCACTATGGATGAGTACGAGCGTCTGATCTCCTGGGGTGTCACCGAATTCACCGAGGACTATCACTGCTCTATGGGACTCAATTATTAAAAATTACATTCAAAAAGCTGTATTTCCCGAATGTTTGGCTGAAAACGATCAAGTGGGAGTGATCGATAGTCGAAAACGATACATAACCATCCCACTCCAAAGTTTTAGCTGAAAACGATCGAGTGGGAATAAAGGTCAAAATTAAAGGGCTATTTGTTATGCCACAGTCTACTGAAGAGGCAAGTATATGGAATATTTTCATACTTTCAGCTCGAATACGCTTGCGGGAAGCGGAAATCAGTTCTTCTTCTGCAGCGACGATGAAACCGCGCTTGTAAAAAGCTGTACACTTTATAAGGCCTTTGCTGAAGGCAGCTATTCGTATTCATTTTTGTTTTCAAATATTATAGACAGCACCTATTCAAACGGTTCAATCAGCCACAAAAATTTGATCATTGATTCCTGGATTATCGAAGAGGTATGCGTCGGCGTTTCGTCATTTTGTGACTGGAATTCATTTGACCAGCCTAAAGCGATGAAACCGGTATTCTTTTCGGGACAGAAACGAAAAATTGTAAATCCGGGCGAAGTTTTTTCGTCCGATCCCGTGGAACTGAACATAAAAACCGGCGAATACATTTGTCTTGAAATATCATTTTCGGGAAAAACAATCCCTTATCATGAGGAAAGCACAATTCCCTCCTTTGTATATCAAAACGGAGATTGGATCGCTTCCAAACTGCATCCGTTTGCATCTATGATTGGCGTTGACAGAAAAGCCAAAAAACGAATTGGTTTTTTAGGGGATTCCATAACACAGGGAATCGGTACACCGAACAATTCTTACTCCCATTGGAATGCAGTTTTTGCAAAAAAACTTGGCAGTGACTATGCCTATTGGAATCTCGGCCTTGGCTATGGCAGAGCCGATGATGCCGCAAGCGATGGAATATGGTTGTTCAAAGCAAAGCAGAATGACATTGTGTTTGTGTGCCTCGGTACAAATGATATTCTCCAGGGTTACAGCGCCGATGAGATCAAGAAAAATCTACAGCTTATCGTTGATAAACTGCATGAGGCAGGCGTTGTTGTTATTGTTCAGACTGTACCGCCATTTGATTATTCGCCCGATCATCAGAGCGTATGGCATAACGTCAACAATTTTATTGTAAATAATTTAAAAAACACAGCATTTGTGTTTGATTGTGTACCCCACCTCTGTAAAAACGAAACAGAATCTTACAAAGCAAAATACGGTGGTCATCCGAATCAGGAAGGCTGCCGAATCTGGGGGGAATCGCTTTTTGACGCTGTAATTTCGTCAAAGTTATTACGGGAGACTTTCGAGTGGGATTAATCGATAGCCGAAAACGATAAATAACCGTCCCACTCTCGAAAATGACTCAAAAGAGTCATTTTCCAAGGTTGAATTGAAAACAAACAAGTGGGAATAATCGATAGCCGAAAACGATAGATAACCGTCCCACTCACGAAAATGACTCAAAAGAGTCATTTGACACGTTTTTACTTAAAAAAGGAGAGCATATATGAGAAATGTTACCATAATTTTAATAGTATTTTAATAAGCGTTTTGTTTTTTGTATCATGTAAAAACAATGTGGTTGATGAATCAATAATTGATAATAACAAAGATATCACCGAGAACGACGACACAGAAACAAAAAAAGAAGAACCTGAATCGGAAAGCCAAACAGAAGAAGATACTACCACCGATAATACTCATGAGTCAACTGAGAAAAAAGAAATGTATTTCGGATACTATCGTATGAGTATCGAAAATTATCAAGCCGAAAGAACCAAGGGACATCTGAACGTATTCCTTGCCACACCGAATCTCACAAATCCCGAAGAGACTGCAAAGCTAATTGAAAGCGTAGGAGAAGAGGGGGGTAAGGTATGGCTGTATGTTTGGAATGTAGTTGTTGCCTCGCACTCACCGTTCCGCTTTTTTGACAACTGGAAAGAACGCCTTAACGACATAATGTCATATTTTGATGCGCGTGGTGTACTTTCCCATATTCTCGGTTTCTATCTGGATGAGCCGTTTCTTTGTGGGTTTACAAAAGAAGATTACGTCACACTGACCCGATATCTGCATGAATCGTGGCCTGAGCACCGAATGCTGACTATATTTGCGGTGAATGCCGTGGAACCCGAGGTCTGGTCGTCGGGCAATGACTGTGTGCTTGATCCTGAAACTGTTATGTTCACCACCGATGCGGGCTTTGATATGTATTGGGATGTAAGAGACGGCGGAATCGCTAACTATGAAAAGGTTGTGGCTTCGCTGAAGACTCGGTTCGGACGTGATGATTTCAAAGTCTGGTATGTTCCCTGTATCATGAATTATTTCGGAAACAAGGATGAGGATCACGCGCTTGCCCACACAGAGGCAATGTATGATTTCTTGAAACGCGAGAAGAACCCCGGTGGAATACTTTGTTATGCGTATGACATTTTGGGTCATGACGGAGAAATCGGAAATATCGGCTTTCATGAGATGCGCGATAATGCCCAAACGCCATGGAGCAGGCTGGAAAAGCGGCTCGTAGAGATTGGCAGAGAAATATTGGCAGAGTAGAGTCAAATACGATGCTCCTCTGTATTTGAGGA
>JAZRNC010000281.1:0-5529 GCA_045647965.1 Eubacteriales bacterium
AACGCATACTTTCGTTATTACTCGAAAATTATAGCACTGGATCGCTGTCGTTCCACTTGACATTCATGTAAATATGTAATATAATTAACTTAAAAATCAGAGTAAAAGAAGGCTCATTTATGAAACATATTGACTATTTCACTCCACTTGCCGATATGCTCCCCAAAAAAGTATACCGTTTCGGTATTGATGACAATATTTGGTTTCTGCGTGACATCGCGCAAAACAGACCTGCTTCTCTGTTTGATAATCCGTATTTAAAATTGATAAAAGAACTGCACGAAGCATACGGAACAAAATTTGTTTTGAACTTATTCTACGAAACAGCGGATCAGAAAGAGTATTTCAATCTTTCCATGATGCCAAACGATTATAAAGACGAGTGGAAATCCTGCTCGGACTGGCTTCGACTTGCTTTCCACGCAAAAAGCGAGTCGACAACATATGAACTTTCTTCGTACGAAGAAGTCTACCGCGATTGTAGTAATGTTCACCGTGAGATCGTACGTTTTGCTGGTGAGGACTCGCTTAGTCTTTATACAACGATTCACTGCACTTCTACACTATCCGACGGGTGTCGTGCTCTCGTCGACCTCGGAATCAAGGGTATCGTTTGCTTGGATCCGGGTAAGGGGCCGCAGATTCGACGATCCTATTATTTAAATGACGATGAAACCTTTTTTATGGATGACAATGCGATCGTAAAAGACGAAAATATGAATCTTATCTTATTAAAAAACGATATAGTCATCAATCGTGGAAAGCTTGAAGATATCACTCCGTATCTCGACAGCGTTTTGTTATCGGATAAAAATAAGCAATTTATGCAAATTCTTCTCCACGAACAATATTTTTACGAAGATTACCCGCGTCATTTGCCCGACTATCGTGAGCGTATGGAAACCTCGCTCGAATGGCTGCAGAATAACGGCTATACATCCGCTTATATGGAAGATATTTTATAAAATAATTTCTCCTACATAAAAATAGAATCCCATTTTTACCGAGTGTAATAGCACACTCGGCGAAAATGGGATTTTTACTCGTTAATTATTTTGCGTCACCAATGATTTGAATCTTAAGTGTAGCGCGAGAGGAGGCAAGAGTTTCTTTTGTGGTGATAATACCCTTTTCTCCCGAAAGTTCGGCAATGATATCGTCATAATTATCTCTTTTCGTCGGCTGGCCAGTATAACGAATAGGCTCTTTGCATCCTGCAGGATATACCAGTAATTCCGGTGAACCGATTGAAAATGTCATCATACCGCGGGAACCCCAGATAACAAATTGCCAGTACGTCGGAAGAGATGACTGATTCGAGAGAGCAGCGTAGGAAACGTCGGCAATAACACCGGCTTTATTTGATAGTTCAAGCATAAACTGTGCACAATCGTTAAAGTGCGGTACTTCTTCTGCATAAGAGTTCCAACAGCGTGCTGCACAAATATTTTGGATTTCTGTACCTGTTATGTATCGAATAAAGTCGATACCGTGAATACCTATGTCATTGATTGTACCACCGTGTTTTCCTTCTTCGAAGTACCATCCAGGTCTTTGACCGTAATTCAGACAGTGCTGACCGCTGAAATAAATATTTCTGATTTCACCAATCATACCTTCGTCAATCAGTTTTTTACATTCTGCGATATTTTTGTCGTACCGAAGCGAAAACATCGCATGAACGAGAAGATTTTTTTCTGTGGCGAGGCGTTCAATTTCTTCAAGTTCTTCGAGTGATGTACAAAGGGGCTTGTCAATGATTAAGTTCTTCCCTGCTTTTAAAGCAGCAATCGCAAGCGATCCGCGTCTGCCATAATAATCACCGATCGCCACAAGATTCACTCTTTCATCCGCGAGGAGTTCCTCATAGGTATTGTAATTGAAAATCGCACCTTTCTTTTCATATTCTTCTCTGGTTGGAACATGATCTTCAAAACAGCCAAGGATCTGTACCTCGGGATGAAGGCTTGCTCTATCCCACATTTCCCATATATGTCCGTGACGAAAGCCTGCAAATGCAACGTTAATGTTCATAATATTTTCTCCTAAATTTATAATTTTAAAAGTCGTTCTGCATTTTCTCTGCAAATTTTTCGATAAGCGTTTTCGCTGATACAACCATTCAAATAGGACTCATCAAGCCAAAACGACAATCTTCTTTGTGTGCCTACACTGCCGATATCCGTACCGAATAGAAGTTTATCCTGCATTTCCTCAATAAAACGATAAGCGAAATCTGCGTCACGCAATAATGAATTTTCACCAGAGCCTGCAGATAGATCACCGTAAAGATTTTCATATTCTCTCATAAGGCGAACAAGTGATCCACCGGTCGTTACCTCACCTTTCGGATAACCGTTCATATTATCTTCCGTAACATTTCCACTGATGTGTGACCAGAAAAGCCCTGAATGGCCGAAAACTTTCAGTTTCGGATGTTTTTTTAAGACGTTTTCAAGTTTCGGCAAACCAAGTGTGTCACGAAGACCATACCCATCCAGTCCAAGGGGCTGCATATGTATGATAATCGGAAGATCACATTCTTCACAGCAGGAATAAAAATAATCCATCGTGGCACAGTCAGCGGGGATTGGAGGACACAACTCTCCTACTCCTTTTGCGCCCATTTGCTTATATTTATTGAGAAGTGCGCAAATATTCTTTTGAGGATTCGTTTCAATTATTCTCGGGTCAAGATTACAGAACCAGATAAAGAGATCCGGATACTCTTTGGAAACTTCTGCGGAATACTCATTTGCATATTCCATAACGTCGTTGTCTTCATCAATACTGGCGAGAAGAACCCCTTTTTCAATCCCCATTGAATCGTATTTTTTACGTAAGTCATTCGGTAAAATGTGATGCTTTATTTTATCTTTGAACGACTCGGGACAGTATTTTTCATGCCATACGTCCGAGTGCACATGAATGTCAATTTTTTTTACGATTTCCATAAATCCTCACATCCAAAATATGTTATATATATTATACCATATTTTACTTATTATTTCAAGAACGTTTCAGAATTTTCGTCCTTGGTCTGTCAAAATCTGATGATGATGCATACAATGATGGTTGAACGATATAACGGAGGTGTTTTATGGAGAATCAAACAGGTACCGGTTACTTAAAAGTACGAGTTACGACGGTGGGAAGAACTATCCCTATTAGCGGCGCCATTGTAAAAATAACGGAATATTCAAGAGAAACAACAGAAAACGCGGGAAACTCTGCTGATGTCGGAGAGACCCTCTATTCCCTTCGAACAGATGAAAGCGGATTAACACAAACTGTATCATTACCAGCTCCTCCGGCATCCGACAGTATGAAGCCCGGCGATCCTTTGCCGTACGCACTCTATAATGTCTATGTAACTTACGATGGATATTACCCCGTGGAGGGAGTGGGAGTACCAATCTTTGATAATATCGTTGCTGTTCAGCCCATCATGCTGATTCCGCTGAGTGAAGCCGAACAAATCGCCGGAGCGAATGGAGACAGAATTATGATCTACGAAACGCCATCTCCCGATTCACTTAAACCCGGTGGATTACAGCGAGAAGATATCGGAAACCAAAACGGCACGATATCCGGAAACTCAGGGGCAGAATTGAATGGAGGAAATTTATGAATGGAGTAATTTTGCCGGTTATTCCATCTATGATTACCGTACATCTCGGTCGACCGGATGAGGCGGCAAGGAATGTAACTGTCCCGTTTACGGATTACATCAAAAACGTCGCTTCAAGTGAAATATACCCCACTTGGCCTGAGAATGCTATTCGTGCAAACGTTCTTGCACAAATCAGCTTCGCTTTGAACCGGATATACACGGAATATTACCGAAGCCGAGGTTATGATTTTGACATAACGAATTCTACATCCATCGATCAATCCTTTGTATATGGCAGAGATATTTTTGAAAATATCTCTCAAATCGTCGATGAACTATTTAATGATTACATTCGAAGACCGGGAAGTGTTCAGCCGCTATTTGCCCTATACTGTGACGGAATCGAAGTACAGTGTCCAGGACTTTCGCAGTGGGGATCAGTGACTCTTGCAGAAAACGGCTCTACGCCTTATGAAATCTTACGATATTATTACAACGACAATATCGAAATCGTACAAGACGCCCCCATTGTGGGTGTCAGGGAGTCATATCCAGGCAGTCCTCTGCGGCTCGGCACGATCAGCGATGAGGTGTTTCTAATTCAAACACGACTCAATAGAATATCAAAAAACTTCCCTGCTATTCCTAAAATTTCTGACCCAAGCGGTTTTTTCTCAGTTGATACGGAAAATGCTGTACGGGCATTTCAGACACAATTTGACTTAACACCGGACGGAATTGTAGGGCGAGCTACGTGGTACGCAATTGCCAGAATTTATGCGGGGGTTAAACGCCTGACCGATATCAATTCCGAGGGAATCCCACCGGAAGACGTTACACTTTTGTTTAATGAACGGCTTTCTGTGGGAGATCGTGGATTTGCTGTGAGCGAGCTGCAGTATCTTTTGGCAGTTGTTGCTGAATTTAACGAATCCGTTCGACCGATACAGATTGATGGCGTTTTTGGGGACCAAACTCGGGGTGCCGTCGAAGATTTTCAGTACGATTCCGGTCTTCCCGTTACAGGAGTCGTGGATGCTGAAACATGGGAAACTTTATTTAATACGTACAGAAATTTAATAACATCCCTACCGAGTGATTTTTTTCAGTCAACCACCTTGCCCTACCCCGGAACCCCTCTTAGAATCGGTTCCCGCGGAGAAGATGTTAGTGTACTGCAAAATTACCTAAACCGCATCTCCGATGTGTATACGGACATACCGAAATTAACGGTGGACGGCGTATACGGTCAATCGACAGCCAATGCGGTATCCATATTCCAAGAATTTATTGGACTTGAACCCACCGGTGTCACTGCTTCTTACACATGGGAAGCAATTGCTGACGCCTATCGAACAATCGTTGAGGGTGCTTACGGAAACTCTACACAATTCGGAGAACCGTTACCGTAACAAGGAGGATATCATGCTGTACGATCTTACCGATACCAGAACAAACACGGAAAACTTGCAAATAATGCTTCGGTATTTATCTTTCGCAGAAAACGACCCGAATCTTAGAGTAATTGTCAGCGGGACATACGATGATGTGACAGAAAATGCTGTTTGGTACTTTCAAAACAAAAATGGATTACTGGCAAATGGAAAAGTAGATCTTGAAACTTGGAACGCGGTAAAACAAGAGTATTTGTTTGAAAAACAAATACGAGAACCCGTATATATTCGTCCGATTCCAAATAGCAGAGACTATACGACAATTCCCGATGAGAGAAGCGATGTCGTTATAATACTTCAAGTCATTCTCGGCGTTCTGTCAGAATTTTACGATTATCCCCCGGTTCAGATCACAGGCGTTTATGATGAAAAAACAAAAAATGCGATTGCCATATTTCAAGAAAAAAACGGACTGCCACAAACGGGTGTAGCTGATCGCGAAACATGGCATCATCTCTCCGA
>JAZRNC010000282.1:0-4983 GCA_045647965.1 Eubacteriales bacterium
CCATATGCACGGGAATACGGATCGTTCTTGCCTGATCCGCAATTGCACGGGTGATTGCCTGGCGGATCCACCACGTAGCGTACGTTGAAAACTTATATCCCTTGGTATAATCGAATTTCTCTACGGCCTTGATAAGACCGAGATTTCCTTCCTGGATCAGATCAAGGAAGTACATACCCTTACCGACGTATTTTTTAGCAATACTGACGACGAGACGAAGGTTGGCTTCTACCAATTCATTTTTTGCCGCTTCATCGCCGACCGCAATTTTTTCGGCAAGATAGGTTTCGCGTTCGTTTGTAAGAAGCGGAATCTTACCGATATCTTTCAGATACATTCTGACTGGGTCATCGATGGCAACGCCTTCTTCCGTCAGGAACTTTTCGATGTCGTCATCTTCCACTTCCGATGCGAGATCATCCGGCTCGTATATATCGTCATCTTCAATGTAATTTGTTACTTCAATACCGCTGTTTTCAAGAATTTCATAAATCTTTTCTATCTGATCGACATCGTATCCGGAATACTCGATGGCTTCCATAATATCGTTATTGGAAAGGGAGCCGCCCTGTGCTTTCCCTTTTTCGATCAGTTCTTGAATATCCACTTTCTTTTCATTGTCCATAAGTACCTCATGCTAAGAATCATCTGCTGGTTGGTTTACTGCGTTTTGTATTCAAAAGATCTTCAAGTGAAAGATCGTCTTTGACATTATTTTCCGATCGCAAGGAACGAACGTACGTTTCAAATGCGCCTTTATCATTGATTGACAGTTCATTTCTTTCCGCTACCATGCGGGACGCTCTCGACACTTCATCCTGCGTAAAATCTTCGTTCAGAAGACCGAGGTGGAAAGCTCCGTCGATCTCCGTCATAAATCGAAGAAGACGTCTGCCAAGATCCGTCGGCATTTCATCGACACCGATGCACTTTCCATCCACTTCCACACCCGCATAATCCGGATGAAGCAGGATCATACCGAGAATATTTTCTTCAAGACGTGCCGCTTTCGGCATTTTGGCGTAATCGGGATTCACCCGATCTCCAATTCCAGACGTCACGCGGATGAGTTCTTCCCTGCGCTTTTTGTCGTTTTCACGGGAGGCTTTTCTGCGCAGCCGTTCCACGTCGTTCTTTATGCTTTTAATATCCACGGAAAAATCCTTCGCCGCTCTGTCAAGATAGATATCCCGCTCAACCCCCGAGTATATTCCAGAGAGGAACGTGCAAATCTCATAGAGCGCCTTGATTTTTTCTTCGGAATTTTGCAGATCGTATTTTGCTTTGACCTCATCGACTTTAAAATCGTATTTTCCACGGCTTTCTTCGATGAGGGAGCGGAATTTATCCGCACCGTATTTTTTGATAAACTCGTCGGGGTCCTTGGCACCTGCCATTTTCAGCACGCGCACATCAACGCCCGCTTCTTCAAGGATCCCGATGGCACGATTCGCCGCTTTTTTTCCCGCTTCATCGCTGTCGTAGGAAAGAACCACGCGGTCGGTATATTTTTTAAGGATCCGTGCCTGCTCCGACGTGATGGCGGTACCGAGTGTAGCCACTGCCGTTGAAAATCCGGCATCGTGCAGGGTAATAACGTCCATATATCCTTCGCACAGGATAAAATATCCCGCTTTTTCTTTTTTCGCATAATTCAGTGCAAAGAGATTGCGGCTTTTTTTGAACGCCGGAGTATCGGACGTGTTCAAATATTTCGGCGTTGATCCGTCGAGGACACGTCCACCGAATCCGACAACATTTCCCGACACGTCAATGATCGGGAACATCACGCGTCCACGAAAATAATCGTAATATCCTCGGTCGTTTTTTCCGGCAAGATACGCCTTGTTGATCTCATCTGCAGAAAAACCAAGGTCGCGGAGGTGCTTCATCATCGCTCCTCCATTTTGCGGTGAATATCCAAGACCGAACCGCTTCACCGCCGCCATCGAAATTCCTCGTTCAAGGAGATAATTTCGTCCCGGGGCTCCGATTCTTTCGTCGTAAAGCATTGTTCGATAATATTTTGCCGCTTCCAGATTCATCTGGAGAACTCTCGAACGGGTCACACCGTCACGGTTTTCGTATCCCGAATCAAAGTCCGGAAGCACGATCCCCGCCCGTTTGGCAAGGGTCTCCACGGCAGAAACGTAGTCGAGATTTTCCATCCGCATCACAAAGCTGATAACATCTCCGCCTGCCCCGCAACCGAAGCAATAAAAGCTTTGCGTTCCGGAATACACCGTAAAAGAAGGAGTTTTTTCGCTGTGAAACGGGCACAGCCCCTTCACATTGGATCCTGCGCGTTTCAGAGAAATATACGAAGAAATAACACTTTCAATATCGCATCGCGAGCGGATATCCTCTATCACCGAGACCGGTATCACGGCATACTCCTCCTTTATTTCTTCGTTTTTATTCGTTATTCCATATCTCGCGGGGTTTCCCACACGTTCGGAATGAAGATACTTTTATAGAGATCGATCGCATATCGATCCGTCATACCGGAAATATAATCGCAAACACAGCGTTCTACCGGCTCATCTTTCGTATTATTATAATAGATCTTCGGCATTTTTTCCGGATAGCGCACAAAATACTCGAACAGTCGTCGAAGAAGTTCCATCGCCTTTGTTTCTTCCTTCTTCGCCTTCGGATTATAATATACGTTCTTAAACAGAAAAGTGCGAAGCGCATCCGTTGCTTGTCCGACCTCCGGGGTCATCCGTATTTCGTCGGAATCACGACTGCCCTCGATAACCGCTGTTACCATACGGTTAATGCGCTGACTGTGAGTTTTGCCAAGCACCTCTTCAATGTCTTTGGGAATATCATTCTCTGAGAGAATACCGCCACGCACGGAGTCGTCGATATCGTGGTTGATGTAAGCGATTCGGTCGGCGTATTTGACGATCACACCCTCAAGAGTTGCCGCTTTATGTCCGCCCGTATGATTGACGATGGCATCTCTGACTTCCCACGTCAGATTAAGCCCGGCACCGTCGTTCTCAAGTTTTTCGACAACGCGCAAACTCTGCTTATAGTGCGTAAAATCGGGAGAATAACACGCCTGCATCACCGTTTCCCCTGCGTGTCCAAACGGCGTATGACCAAGATCGTGACCAAGTGCCGACGCTTCACAAAGATCTTCGTTCAAAAGAAGCGCACGGGCAATAATCCGCGCAATCTGCGTGACTTCAAGAGTGTGCGTCAGTCTTGTACGATAATGCTCATCCACAGGAAAAAGAAATACCTGCGTTTTTCTTACAAGGCGGCGAAACGATTTACAGTGGAGAATTCTATCTCTGTCGCGCTGAAATTCGGTTCTGTTCGTACATTCCGGGATTGGTTTTTCTCGCCCGCGGGTATTTTCACACAAACAAGCTCTCGGAGAAAGCGTAAGCCGTTCACGCTCGTAAAAAAGTTCCCGTACTGTCTTATTTTCAGACATTATGCCGCCCCCCAAATCTTCAGAATTTGATACGTATATAATATACGCAAAAATAGCGGTTATTACTTTTTTATTCCGCGAAGTTCTCTTTTGTTGCCCTTTCTTCGATTCCAAGCAAACGGAACTGACCTTTTCCGAATGAAATCTCAGCGACAAGAGCCGACAACTCCTCCGTTCGCTCTTTTCCGATGGCAGACACGACCGTTACGTTTTCTCCGAACTCGCACGAATCCTCGCTCGCTCCTATTTTCGACAGAGATACCGTAAGACGCTGATAATCCGAATAGCTGACCACGATCTCACATACGGCGTACTCGGAAAATGAGACAAAACCCGCCGCATCAATCGCCAGTTTTGCTGACTCGGAATACGCCCTTACAAGCCCTCCCGCGCCAAGCAGAATCCCACCGAAATAGCGGGTAACGACGACACAAAAATCACAAGCACCCGACATTTTCATCACGTTAAGAACGGGATTTCCCGCAGTTCCCTGCGGTTCTCCGTCATCGCTGTAACGCGCAATCGCGCCGCCGTTCAAAAGATACGCATACACGTTGTGCGTCGCATCGTGATATTCTTTTTTCTTCGATTCGATAAAAGCTCTCGCTTCTTCCTCGCTCTGCACGGGGGTCGCGTGACCAATGAACAGAGATTTTCTCTCTTCCATTTCCACGGAAACAGCCGCGGCAAGTGTCACACGCTTTTTTTCGGTCTCGGAAGATACTTCCTTTTTTTTCTTCATAGCGTCATTCTTCCACAATATATTTTTTCAGTTTACCGTACAGCGCGGCATCCACGACGCAGCGCACGAAGATCCCATCCTCGCGGTAATCCATCTCCACGTCATCTGCGTATTTATAAATCTGCCCGGTAACCGCACCGTCTTCCGGAGGAATGAGAAGAGCCACTCTCCGTTTGCCGCTCATGGACATCTGTTCGATCTTCTCGATCAGCGTATCACAGCCCGCACCCGTCTTCGCCGAAATGAACACTACTTCGCATCCTTCTCCCGCCGCAAGAGACTTCATATGGATGAGTGCATCACGGTCGGTGCACGCATCGCATTTGTTAAACACGTAGATCGTGGGTTTGTCCCCCGCGCCGAGACTTTCGAGCAGTTCTGCGGTCACTTTTGTCTGGCTGATAAACTCGGGGTCCGACGAATCGATGACGATGAGGAGAAGATCCGAATACACTGCCTCGTCGAGTGTGGATTTAAACGCCTTGATCAAATGGTGCGGAAGGTTTCGGATAAAACCAACCGTGTCTGTAAGAAGAAGCTTTACCCCGTTTGGCGTCACGTACTGTCTCGTAGTCGGATCAAGCGTCGCAAATAGTTTATTCTCCGCGAGAATCCCCGCCCCCGTCAAGTAATTGAGAAGCGTACTCTTTCCCGCGTTCGTGTAACCGACGATACCGCACTTTGTCAAGCCCGATTTATCGCGCTGACTTCTCATCGTGAGGCGATTCTGTTCCACTTTTTTCAGTTCGTGTTCCAAAGCGGTGATCTTTTCCTTGATACGGCGGCGGTC
>JAZRNC010000283.1:0-2570 GCA_045647965.1 Eubacteriales bacterium
TTAGACTTGATATAAATATCGCTCGGAAGGATATTATCAAGGATGATATTCTTGATGAACGAGTTCTTGTCATACTTTTCATCATAGAGGTTCTTGATATTGGAGAGAGAAACCGCAAGGATCGTTGCGAACTTTTCAGCATACTTATCCTCGCCCTCGATGAATACGATGTATTCCCACTTGGAACCTGCGCCGATCGGCTTATATGTATATCCGCCAAATGTAACGGCTTCGGAGGTGTACGCGATCTCGTCACGCACTCCCTGGCGCATTTCGCCGATTCTTACAAGCTCACTGCATGCAATAATTACGCCGTTATCATCAATAACGCCAATCACACGGTCTACAGCATCCCTCATTTGATGTATTATTCCCTGAAACAGACGATTTGACATATTTGACCCCTTCTCAATTAGTTAGTTATTTTTTCATTGTATATACTATACTATATTTTACACGATAATTTGTATTTTTTCAATAGGAAAATAAGTATTTTTAATATAAAAAGTGCATTTTTTTTGTAAAATATCATATTTTCGACCAAAAAATTACAATTTGTCCATAATTTGACTTCGAAAAAGTCGGGATTTTACATAAAAAAATGTCAAGTTGATATAATCAATAAAATTCGGCTTGATAATAAAATTTACCAAGCCGAGATGATTTTCTATTATTTCTTATAAAGAAGAACGATGTAAACGTAGTATACGATCACAAGAACGCATGCGATTGCTGTAAGAGTGTAGAAGAACGAAGGTGCAATTCTAAACTTATCGTAGAACAGACCGAAGCAAAGAACGTATCCCGAGATTGCTGCGAGCATCGTAGGTGTAACGTAATGTGCGGAGGTGTCGATCTTCTTAATAAGCGTGAAAATGAGATATGCCGCAGAAAGCACAAGTGCTCCGGCCGCTACGTATATAAGGATCGGAAGTGCGCTCTGGTGGAACTCAAACTCACGCATAGCCTCTCCCTTTACGTAATCAAAGAACGTTGCTGTGAGAAATCCCACAAGGAAAAAGATCAGGATTCTTACGAAAACGATACGTCCTGCCACATCCTTGTTGAGCGACGCCATTTTATTGTTGTTTTTTTGCAGTGTAAATCTTGCCATATTCATTAATGATAAACTCCTTTTTATCGGAGCTATCCCCTTTCTCGGTGTTACTGATTTTTAATAAGCAAATAGTCTGTCGATCACAGCTCGTATTTATATGATAAACATGATAGAACAAACGGTGCAGCTGTCTCCGTTCGGAGTATCCTGCGTCCAAGTCCCGTCATTTTCATCCCTGATTCTTTTGCAAGAAGCGCCTCCTCCTCGGAGTAGCCTCCCTCCGGTCCGATCATTATCGACACGGTATCCGGGTGCTCTGCCTTTGCAGTTATTGACGGAATAGGAACGGTTCCGTCCCCTTCGTAACAGAAGAGCGCGACGTCTGCCTCTGCGGCTTCCTTGACGGCTTCCCGGAATATCATTGGGTTATCAACGATGGGAACCCTTGCACGCCCGCACTGCTTTGCGGCCTCGTGTACTATCCGCTGCCACCGCGCGACCTTCTTGTCGTATTCCTTCTTTTCAAGCCGCACTGTACAGCGCGACGTGATCACCGGAACGATCCTTGAGGCGCCGAGCTCAGTGGATTTCTGAAGAACGGTATCAAATCTCTCACCGCGGACAAGCGACTGATATACTGTAGCTGTGTACGGCGGTTCGTTCTCAGACGTTTTTTTCGATAGAACGTCGAGTACGACGCTCTCACCGAGACTGTTAATCACGGTTTCGTATTCTGAGCCATCGGTATCGCAAGCCGTAAGGTGCTCACCTACTCTCATTCGGAGAACCCTTGTGATATGAACGGCGTCATCCCCATGGATTGTAATCGTGACTCCGCTCTCGCCCGATACGATATCGCTCGGTTGAACAAAAAATCTTGGCATAATTATTCTATTCCAAATTAATCCGTCAATGCGCAATTATCCTGCGCTTTTCATATACCCCATTATTATACAATATAAAATCCAATTTGTCAAACTTTTTTTGATATTTTTCTGTGAATATGCTTTTTAAAACAAAAAACTATTATAGACGCACACAGGAAATACCGTTTTTTGCTGCATAATAAACAAATTGCACCACACATATTAATAAAATGTATACGAAATGTCCGTTCCTTGATTGACATTATGTATTATATATGGTATAATTTTAAACGATTTGGGCGGTTTTCGTCAAAATTATGGGATAAACTCCGTTTTTCCCAAAGGCTAAAAGTCGCCAATCTAATTATTTTATATCATCGGAGGAAATCATGAAACTCGTTTATCGCCCCGAAGACAAACCCAAGCTTGGGCAGCTTATCATCTTCGCGATCCAGCAGCTTCTCGCGATCATGGCAGCAACAATTGCTGTTCCTGCAATCGTAGGTAACGGTATGACCGCATCCGCCGCGCTTTTCGGTGCAGGTGTAGGTACTCTCGTATATCAGCTCCTCACAAAATTCAAGAGCCCGGTATTCCTTGGTTCTTCATTCGCATTTATCGGCTCAATGTTTGCTGCATTCGCAGGC
>JAZRNC010000284.1:0-4448 GCA_045647965.1 Eubacteriales bacterium
AGCTATCGACCGAAAACCGCGGAATCGGTCTCGTATTCCAGAACTACGCACTGTACCCCCATATGACCGTAAAGCAGAATATTCTCTTCCCGCTTCAGAACCTGCGCGGAAAAGACAAGCTTGACAAAAACGAAATGCAAAAACGTGCCCTTGAAGCCGCAAAACTCGTACAGATCGACGAGCTGATGGATCGTAAACCCAGTGAACTTTCCGGCGGTCAGCAGCAGCGAGTTGCCATCGCACGTGCGCTTGTCAAAATGCCCCGTGTGCTTCTTCTCGACGAACCTCTCTCCAACCTTGATGCAAGACTTCGTCTTCAGACTCGTGAAGAAATTCGTCGCATCCAGAAAGAAACCGGCATCACAACCGTATTCGTAACGCACGACCAGGAAGAAGCAATGAGCATTTCCGATATGATCGTCGTTATGAAAGACGGCATCGTACAGCAGATTGGCAAACCGCAGGAAGTTTACGACGATCCGATCAATCTGTTCGTTGCCAAATTCCTCGGAACACCTCCGATCAACGTGCTGAACGGATGTGTAAAAGGTGAAAAAATTTATATCGGCGAGGACTGTGTCCTGGAAGCCGCAGGTGTTCCCGATCAGGATATTATCATCGGTATCCGTCCCGAAGGATTCGAGTTTGACGAAAACGGTCCGCTTCACTGCCGCCTCTGCAACATCGAAGTGATGGGACGAGATATCAGCATCGTATCGGAAAATGACAACGCAGTAAGTGCAAAAATTCGTTCCATCATCAACGCCGATAACAAAGTCGATCCGACAAATCAGATCGTTTCTTACTCACTGAAACCGCACAAGGTATTCCTCTTCAACAAGGAAACAGAAGAGCGTATTCGCTGTGAGGTAAAGTAATATGGTAGATAACAAACAGCAATGGAAAGCATGGCTGTATCTTGCACCGGCAATCGTCCTTCTGCTTGTATTCACCGTGTGGCCCATCATCAACACCGTACGTATGGCATTTATGGAAGGCTACAACGGTCTTGCCATTCTCGGTGGTCAAACATTCTCCTTCGGCATCGGTAATTTTCAGAAGGTTATCAACTTCACCTCCTTTAAAACAAGCCTTTACAACACGATGCTGCTTTGCCTCCTCACCGTTCCGCTTTCCACGTTTCTTGCACTTCTGATCGCCGTTGCCCTCAACTCCATCAAGTTTTTGCAGAAAGGGCTGCAGACGATCTTCTTCCTGCCCTACGTAACCAACTCCATCGCCATCGGTATGGTTTTTGCCGCAATGTTCAATATCGTCGGCAATATGGGAACCGACGGCAACGATATCATCATCACCGCAGGTATTATCAATAATATCATCGAGTTATTCGGCGGTGAACCGATCAACTGGATCAACGCAGGCTCCACCTACGCCGCCAACATCACCGTTATGATCGTATATATCGTATGGAACTCTCTGCCGTTCAAGATTCTCGTTCTTCTCGGCGGTCTGCAAAGCATAAACAAGCAGTATTACGAAGCGGCGAAGGTTGACAGCACGCCCCGTTCGAGAGTCTTCACCCATATCACCGTACCGCTCCTTTCCCCTATGCTTGCCTACGTTATCATCACCGGATTCATCGGCGGATTCAAGGAATATTCCAGCATCGTCGGTATCTTCGGTGAAGATATGGGACCTGCCGGTGCACCTGGCAGACTTAACACAATGGTCGGATATATCTACGATGCGCTTCCGAAAATGAATTACGGTCAGGCAAGCGCCGCGGCTCTGATTCTGTTCGGTATCATCCTCATCGTAACGATGATAAATATGCAAGTCAGCAAAAAGCGCGTGCATTATTGAGAGGTGTACTATGACAAAAAATTCAAATACTGTAATGCATGCAAAGAACATCCAGAACATATCCATACGTCAACGAATTTTTCACGTTTTCTTCAAAGGAATCGTGTACCTTTTCCTGTTCGCTATGGCGCTGATCATTCTGTTCCCGTTCTACTGGATGATTATTTCTTCTCTCAAAACCCTTGACGAATACCGAATGAGCGTGCCTACGTTCTGGCCGAAAACGCTTATGCTCACAAACTATGCGGATGCCTTCACAACCGCCAGTCTTGGCCGACTGTTCCTGAACACCGCTTTTGTTGGTATCGTCTCCACCATTTTATCCCTCATCATCACCGTTTTATCCGCGTTTGCGTTCGCACGTCTTGAATTCAAGGGTAAGGAAACAATGTTCGCCGCACTTCTCGCGACGATGATGATTCCCGTTGAACTGTTTACAATCACAAACTACGCCACCATCAACCAGCTCGATTGGATGCAGACGTATCGGGTTCTCATCATTCCGTTCCTCGTGAGCGTATTCTACATTTACCTGCTCCGACAGAATTTCCTGCAGATTCCGAATGAACTGTACCTCGCCGCTAAGGTTGACGGTACGGGAGATTTCAAATATCTCTGGAAAGTTATGATCCCCCTCTCGCTCCCGACACTCATTTCCATCACCATTCTCAAAATGATGGGCGCATGGAACTCGTACGTTTGGCCGAACCTCGTTGCCAACGATGAAGCGCACCGACTCATCACCAACGGTTTGAGAAATGCCTTCACCGATGCAACCGGCGACGTCAACTATCCCATTCAGATGGCAGCCGTTGCCATCGTATCCGCACCTCTGTTCCTTGTGTTTATTTTCCTTAGAAAATACATTATGTCCGGGGTCAGCCGCAGCGGTATCAAGGGTTAAACGATCGGCTCTGCCGTTCTTTAACATATAAAAATCATTTTACCATTTTCAATCAAGAAAGGATTCAGATCATGAAAACAAGAATTGCAGCACTCCTGCTTGCACTCGTTATGATTTTCTGCATGTTCTCAATGTTCGGCTGCGGCGGTGGAAATACTGCTCAGGCAAACTTTGAAGTGCCGGAAGTTGGTTATGACGGAAGTGCAGTCACCATTTACTTCGATCACACAATGGGCGCTAACCTCAGAGAGGTTCTTGACCTGTATATCGAAGAATTCAACAAGCTCTACCCGAATATCACCATCGTTCACGAACAGGTAGGTAACTACGACGACGTTCGCGACAATATTGCCGTTGAACTGACCGTTGGCAACCAGCCCGATATCGCTTACTGCTATCCGGACCACGTTGCTCTTTACAATATCTCCAAGCGCGTTGTTGCTCTCGATTCTCTCATCAACAGCAAAATTGAAGTTACCCGCGCTGATGGCACAACAGAAATCCTCGGTCTCACCGACGACCAGAAATCCGATTTTATTGCCGGTTATTACAACGAAGGTAAGCAGTTCGGCGACGGCCTGATGTATACCCTTCCCCACAGCAAATCCACCGAAGTTCTTTACTATAACAAAACATTCTTTGAAGCAAACAACCTCTCCGTTCCCACCACTTGGGATGAAATGGAAGCTCTCTGCGCAAAGATCAAGGAAATCGATCCGAATGCAATTCCTCTCGGATACGACTCCGAATCCAACTGGTTCATCACCATGTGCGAACAGCAGGGTTCTCCCTACACAAGTGCTACCGGTGAACATTTCCTCTTTGACCACAAGGACAACCGTGCATTCGTAGCAAAATTCCGCGATTGGTACAAGAAGGGTTATATCACCACACAGGAAATTCTCGGTTCTTACACCTCTGAACTCTTCACCGCTGAAGATGGAACAAGAAGCTATATGTCCATCGGTTCCTCCGCCGGTGCTACTCACCAGCGTCCCACCAAGGGCAGCGACGGTAACTATCCGTTCGAAGTAGGCATCGCTACCATTCCTCAGGTTGATGCGGATAACCCGAAAGTTATTTCTCAGGGTCCCAGCCTCTGCATCTTCCAGAGCGAAAATCCTCAGGAAACCGTTGCATCCTGGCTCTTCGTTAAGTATCTGACAACAACCGTTGAATTCCAGGCTGAATTCTCCATGGCTTCCGGATACGTTCCCGTTCTCAAGTCCGTTGCTGACAACCCGGTTTACGCCGAATTCATTGGCAAGGCTGACGGCGGTGACTATGTTTCCGCTCTCTCTGCAAAGATCTGTCTCAAACAGGAAAGCGCTTACTACACATCTCCTGCATTCGTAGGTTCCTCCGACGCTCGTGACGCTGTAGGTCTTCTTATCCAGACCTGTCTCGTAGAGCCCGGTACCGACGTTGACGCTATTCTCGAAAAAGCGTTCACAGATGCCATCACCTCTTGCCGAGAAGGAAACTGATTAAGTTTATACAATGAATAAAACGATCAAAAGGATTCTTTCCTTTGCTCTTGCGCTCCTCTGTCTCATCAGTACAGTAGGATGCCGGAGTGACCAGTCTCCTGAAGATACAATTCAGCCCACCGAAGCCGTAGATTACGCATCCGGTGTGAGTCTGAACATGACTTCGTTCACAGCCAAGCAAGAAGTCACCGTAAAAAACTATGTAGACGGTGATACCGTACACTTCTACG
>JAZRNC010000285.1:0-5111 GCA_045647965.1 Eubacteriales bacterium
ACAGGATACACAGCGTAGTTGTTTCCCGCAAAATACGTACCGAAAACAGCTCCGAGGAGTCCGAAGATCATTACAAAGTCAAGGGACGCTTCCTTTGCTTTTCCTTTTGAGAATGCCGCAATCGGAATCGTAATAAGCTGAATACTGCACATAAACAGCGGAAGCACGAATCTGAAATAGAGGGGATCCTCGTGTCTGAACGAAAGGATCACTATCTTGAATATCTCAAACGCATCTATAAGAAATGCTGTGATTATGATAACTTTGTTCTTCTGCTTTTCGTCTCCGTTTTTCACTTTTCGGCCGATGATAACAGCACACAGTATCATAATAACGTTAAGCGTTGTCACGAACAGAAGATGCTGCCATGACATATATCCTTCAGCAGGGCGTGAATATCCGCCAAATCCAAAAAATTCACTTAGACTCATTTTTAAAAACCGTGGCACAAAACGTGTCAAATAAATTCCTTTCTATAATAGGTTTTCGCACGTTCCATATTATATCACATAACCATCACAAAAACAACACAATCCATCAAATTGTTGCAATTTATTTCCTTTTTCAGCAATAATTGAAAAAACAAAAAACCGCACCTCATGGGTACGGTTTTTTTAGAAATAATTTAAGCGAGTGTCCAGGTCGTTCCTTCCTTGGAGTCCTTGAGAACGACGCCCATTTCCGTGAGCTTAGCGCGGATCTCGTCCGCCGCCGCGTAGTTCTTTTCTTTCTTTGCGTTCGCTCTCTGCGCGATGAGGTCTTCCACTTCCGCTGCAAATGCGGGATCCACGTTCGCAGCAGGAGCAGCTTCCACCGCCTCCTTCGCTGCACGTTCCGCTTTCAGCTTGTCCGCTTCCTCGAGGAGGGAGAGGCTGAGCACACGGTCAAAATCGCGAAGCAGCGCAATCTTCGTCGCATCGCTACATTTTGCCTTCAGCACGTCGTAAACTGCCGTGATCGCAAGAGAGGTGTTGAGGTCGTTATCCATCGCATCCACAAAACCTTGCTTCAGTGCGGCAAACGCTTCTTCGTCCACGTCACCCTTTTCGCCGTTCAGCTGTGCAATACGCGCGATCAGCTTCTGATATGCGATCTTCGTGCTGTCCATACCTTCGTAGGAGAACACGAGAGACTTGCGGTAGTGGGACTGCAGGCAGAACAGACGGTACACAAGGGGAGAATATCCTTTTTCTTCGAGAAGAGATACCGTCAAAAATTCGCCCGTTGACTTCGACATCTTTCCGGAGTTTGTATTGAGGTGGAGAACGTGGAACCAATGCTTGCACCATTCGTGACCGAGATACGCCTCACTCTGCGCGATTTCGTTTGTGTGGTGCGGGAACGCGTTGTCAATACCGCCGCAGTGGATATCGAGATATTCGCCGAGATTCTTCACGGAGATCGCAGAGCATTCGATATGCCAGCCGGGATATCCCACGCCCCAGGGACTATCCCACTTGAGTTCCTGGTCTTCAAATTTGGATTTGGTGAACCAGAGCACAAAATCGCACTTGTTGCGCTTTGCCGTATCTTCTTCTACGCCCTCGCGCACGCCGACCTCGAGATCCTCCGCGTCTTGCTTATTGAAAACGTAGTATTCGTCAATTTTGGACGTATCGAAATACACGTTGCCCTCGGAGATATACGCATATCCCTTTTCGAGAAGACGTTCGATCATCTCGATGAATTCGGGAATATAGGATGTAGCGGGAACAATGATTTCGGGGATCTTTATGTTGAGCTTTTTGCAGTCGGCGAAGAACGCATCCGTGTAGAATTTTGCAATTTCCATAACGGTCTTGCGCTCACGCTTTGCGCCCTTCAGCATCTTATCCTCCCCCGTATCGGCATCACTTGACAAATGACCGACGTCGGTGATGTTCATGCAGCGCGTCACGTCAAGTCCCGTATAACGAAGGTATTTTTCCAGAACGTCTTCCATAATGTACGAACGAAGATTTCCGATGTGTGCAAAATGGTACACAGTCGGGCCGCAGGTATACATACCGCATTTGCCGGGCTCGTGGGTCACGAATTCATCTCTCGTTCTTGTCAGTGTATTATAGAGTTTCATATATTCTCCTCATTCCTTATCGTTTTTGTATTGTTTGTTTTTTCGTTCTTTTTTTAAGTTTTCTGCGTGATTTTTTCGGTTTTCAGCCCAGCGATTTTCGAGCTCTTCGAGTTCTTCGGGGGTCATTGAGCCATCCATCTTGGCTTTCTGCAAGCGGTCAAAAATTGCTTTTTCCTCATCATTGATCTTCGGGATCCGCCCGTCAACATCGAGAAGTATATCGTAAAACGTAGGACGGCGGATGAAGATTCGGTACGTACAGAACAGCACGACAACAATGGACGCCGCGTACAGAATCATCGTTTTTCCGTTAATTTCGCTCGGAATAAAGTACGAGGTCATATTGAAAAAGATATGGCACACGATGCACGGGATGACCGATTCGTACGTATTGTAAAGGAGCGCAAGAAGCACACCAAGGAGAGTTGCGTATAAGATCGCGATCGGTGTTCCGTGTGCCACACCGAAGATGATCGCGGACACGATCACGGCAATGGGAGCGCTCGTTACGTGTTTCAGTCTCGTCATCGCGATACCGCGGAAGATGAGCTCCTCCGTCAGTCCCGCAAGAACCGCTACGCTGAGGATTTCCAGAACGAGATTTTCTCCGCCGTGCAGAGAAACGTACTGATTTTCAAGTCCCGCAACGAACTCTTCAGGGAACGGAATAAACGACAGCGTCACCGAAACAAAAACATTGAGTGCTACGCCAAACAGCGCAAACGTCGGAATACGCAAGAAATTCACTGCCGCAAGGCCAAGCTCATCCTTCGCACGTCTTCTTCTGAGTGTGACGCCGAGCGAAATGATCAGAAGAGTCAGAAGATTGGCAATCAAAAGGATCATCACCATCTGATCGTTCACCACTTCAAGGACACGCTCCATCGCATCCACCGACATATCCAAAATCCCCTCGCGGAGCATAATGGAACTCGCATAACCGGACATCACGCACGACTGACAGCCGAACAGCACAAAAACATACGCAAAGATCCGAATGACTGCGGAGAGCATACTCCGTCTTCGCGGACGAACGATCACACTCGGTCCATCGGACGGCGGAAGCGGACAGCCACAGTTTTCACAAAATGATTTTTCCTCGGGATTTTCCATCCCGCAGTTCGGGCATTTCATATTAAAAAATCCCTCCTCAGATCGCCTGAGCGTTTACTTTTTCTTCGAGAAGGCGCAGTTTCTCCTGCAGTTCGCGGATCTCGTTTTCCACGGGGTCGGGGATATGGATCTGGTCAAGGTCCACCCCATTCTTTACTCTTGCGCCATCTTTTTTTACCACGTGCGCGGGAATACCGACGGCAGTGGAGTTTTCGGGAACATCCCCAAGTACGACGGCACCTGCCGCGATCTTCGAGTTGGATCCGACGGTAAAGTTGCCGAGCAGTTTTGCACCCGCACCGACCATAACGTTATCGCCGAGCGTGGGGTGACGTTTTCCCGTTTCTTTTCCCGTACCGCCGAGGGTCACGCCTTGATAGATCGTGCAGTTATCTCCGATGATCGCAGTCTCACCGACGACGACTCCCGAGCCGTGGTCGATAAAGAGTCCGCGTCCGATCGTTGCTCCCGGGTGGATCTCGATCCCCGTCAAAAACTTCGCAAATTGCGATACGGCGCGCGCCGAGAATTTTTTCCCTCTTGTGTGAAGCGCGTGGGCAAGGCGGTACATCAGCAGCGCGTGCAGTCCCGAATAGAGCATCAACACTTCCGCTCTGCCGCGTGCGGCGGGGTCACGTTCGCATATCGCATCGATATCCACGCGAATCTCGTCAAGCGCCCGAAGGAATTTGCATCCCACCACCGTTTCAAGAGTCACGGTCAGATGAATCTTCGAATGATAATCACTGTTTACTGTTATCTTCATAAAAGTTCTCCAATTTCATAGTTACTCAAATATTTACTCAGAAACCCACGAAAAAGAAAAACGCCCGCGTCGGCAAAAAAACCGACAGAGGCGAATTGATCGCGGTTCCACTCTGATTTATCTCTCAAAAAATCCCCATAACGCAGGGCAGCGTGCCAAAAAAGGCAGACTCACGGATGCACATAGGGTCCCCACGCATACTGCTTTCAGCCACTGACAGTACTCTCTTTCGCCAAGGAATGATCCCTTTTCTTTCCGATCAACGTCTTTTTATATGAATACTATTTTATTATACAACACAAACGCCCAAAAGTAAACCGAATTTTCAAAAAAATCGAATAATTCTCCGAAAATTTCTCAAAAGAAGTTGAAAAATGGGGTGCTATTGTGCGCGGTTTGTGATATAATATATTATATGTGCGATTTTTTCGTATCATTCCGATTTTTCGCCGGTTTCGTGCGGAAGTTTCATAAGATATCCCCGTCCGCGAAGCGAAACGATCACCCCATCGCCAAAGAGCGGCTCCAGTTTTTTTCGGAGATAACTGACGTACACTTCCGTAATGTTCGTTGACGTTGTCTCCCCCCATACGCGGCGCATCAGCTCTTCCCTTGGCACGGGACGATGACGGTTTTTATAAAGGTAGGAAAACAGCATCCCCTCCCTCTCCGTGAGAGTCACTTTTGCCTCTCCGAATGACACCGTGCCGTCCGAGTGGATCACCACCCGAGAAGCAGACGATACCCTCTTCTCCGTCACACCGACGGGGAGCTGGCTTTCTCTGATCTTTTCGATCAGCTCCCGGATATCAAACGGTCGCTCCAAAAACGTGACGTGTTCTGCGGAATGAATGTTATGTTCTTCTCCGATCACGATCACTCCACCGAATGGATGAAGATCGTCGGGAAGTGTCGTGTCATCACAGATCAGAATTCGATAGTCATCCCCCTCACCGGCGGCTGTGCGAATCCCCTCAAGCTCCAGAATGGCGCGCACCATTTTTGAAAGATTCTCATCCGATATTTTCACATAGCAATCGTATCCCATCGTTCCACCATCCCATTCATTGACCGTTCTAATTTTATTAAATCTCATTTAGATGATACCACATACAGCGGAGCTTGTCAAGATAGCTTCGCATTCCCGATAGGAGTCCC
>JAZRNC010000286.1:0-21787 GCA_045647965.1 Eubacteriales bacterium
GGCGAAGTTCAAAACCGCTTGGTTCTTCGCGAGTGAAGAACAGGAAAGGGGGAGGAGCCCTTAAGGGCTCCGTGGGGGAAAACCATTTTAATAATGCACAATATTTTTCTTCAATACCGACATCCGTGAGAATTCCGGCGATTTCGCGTGACGGTGCGGAAAAACGCTGGTTCAGATAACGCATAGACGCACCGAGCTCACCGTCAGGGCCGCCGAGCTGCGTCAGGATCAATTTGGCAAGTGCGGGGTTCGGGTTTTGGATTTTTACGGGGAACTGCAGTTTTCTTTCATAAATCCACATATCGTATCTTCCTTTCTTGGTTCAGCAAACTTCCCAGGGCCACGGCTCGGTAGTCCACGTCCAATGATCGTTACAAGTTACGCCGTACATAGTGATCGGGCCGTATTTTTCTTCGTACATAGCCATAACTTCTTTGAGCATATCGCGATGCTTGGCATAAAAACGCAGTGCCTGGCGACAGTTTGGGTGAGTGTCAAGATAAAGAGCCGCTTCATTTACGGCAAAAGAGTGCTGCTGTATCATTTTAAATAACTTTTTTTGTTCGTTCATATTTCGTCTCCTTATCTCTGGGGATTCGTTCTGCGACAGCCGGAATAACACGGTGTCGGGTAAAACGGCAGATCCAGTTCACGGAAGATCGTACCGCGTTCCAGTGCTTCTTCCTCTTCGTAAAGTTCATGCCATTCCTGATCCGGAACGTACGCCATCGCAAGAGAAAAGTTTGAGAGACAGTTTTTTACAGCACATCCCAGCTGGCACGAGTTCTCATCACGCTCAGAGCGCGCATCTATTCTGCCTTCGCATCTGTCTTCTCGTCTGTTGTCGAGTGCGTTTTCGCATCTGTTCTCTCGTCTGTTGTCGAGTGCGCTTTCGCATCTGGTCTCCCGTCTGCTCTCGCATCTGTCTTCACATCTACCATCTTGTCTGTCTTCGCGCACGGGAGAGTAAGGCGTCGGATTTGTGTTTTGATTTGAACCGCGGCATGCAGTGCGCTCTCTTCGGCATCCGCACTCACCGACTCTACGTTCACGGTTGGATGATCCGTAAGAACGTCCGCTGGGTTCCGCTTCTGACAACAAGTCAAGAAGAAGCGCGTTGTCGATGCGCTCGCGAGGGGTTTGATTGTCACAGGTTCTTTTGTGTTCCACCATTATTTTTCCTCCGTATTGATTGGTATCACGAGGGATGTTTGTTCCCTCATAAAAAGTATATGGGGGGAGGGATGGGGCGGTGACAAAAAAATATTTGTTTTTTTGCGTGAAACTATTGACAAAGAAAAAACGTTATGGTATAATATCTGTTGTATACAAGGAAGTAGAACTTTCTCCGTTCTCACCTTACTGCATTCGGCACGTTAAGGTCAATAAATCAACACAGTAGGTGGATTTTGTCGTACGGGGATGTTCTTGTGCGATTTTTGTTTTATTTGGGGGTGCTTAACTATTAGCGCGAAAGAACTGTTAATCAATGATGACATCAGGGTAAAAGAAGTACGCATGCTGGACGAAAACAACGGTCAGCTTGGTATTATGAACATCAATGATGCAAAAGCGTATGCCTACGATCACGGATATGACCTGGTTATGATTGCTCCGACGGCAACTCCTCCGGTATGCCGTGCCATGGACTACGGTAAATACCGTTACGAAGTGGACAAGAAGGAGAAAGAAGCAAAAAAGAAACAGCAGGTGGTTGAAGTTAAAGAAGTACAGCTTTCATGCCGTATTGATACCCACGACTTCGAAACCAAAGCAAACCGTGCCATTAAATTCCTTCAGGAAGGAAATAAGGTGCGCGTGTGTCTGAGATTTAAAGGCCGCGAAATAGCTCACCAGGAATTGGGCCGTGAAATGCTTGAGAAATTTGAGAAAGCAGTCTCTGAATACGGAACTGTTGATAAAAAGGCAGTACTTGACGGCAGACAACTTACGATGTTTGTTGCTCCGCTGAAAGCTCAGTCTAAGTAATCGCGCAGATAGTTCAGAATTCTCTCTGTAAAAAAGACCGCGATAAACAATACGACAAAGGAATATATTGAAACCGAAAGGACGATAAAACAATGGGAAAGATCAAGACACATAAGGCGTCAGCCAAGAGATTTGCCGTTACCGGTACAGGTAAAGTGAAGGTTTTTCATTCTGATCACCGCCACAACCTCGGTCAGAAGACTGCTAAGAGAAAGAGACATCTCAGAAGCAGCCAGATCCTCAGCCCCGCTATGACCGCAAACGTTAAGAGACTGATCAACAAAGACTGATTTTAGAGTAAAGTAGAGAAAGGATAGTATAAAATGGCTAGAGTAAAAGGCGCAATGATGACGCGCAAGAGAAGAAATAAGATTCTTAAGGCTGCCAAGGGTTATTGGGGTTCAAAGAGCAAGCACTTCAAGATGGCGAAACAGGCCGTAATGAAGAGCGGCAACTACGCATATATTGGTCGTAAGCAGAAGAAGAGAGATTTCCGCGCTCTGTGGATCACTCGTATTTCCGCACAGGCTAAGGTTAACGGCATGAATTATTCCACACTTATGCATGGTCTCAAGCTTGCCGGTGTAGACCTCAACCGCAAGATGCTCGCTGAACTTGCTGTATCCGATAAGGAAGCATTTGCTGCCCTTGTTGAGATTGCAAAAGCAGCTCTTTAATCGAACATAAATGGGGTGTCATATCTGTGGCACCCCCTTATTTATACAAAAAATGAAATTGGAAGTATTTGTAAAGGATTTTGGTGCGGAATATATTTCCTCAAGACAAAATCCGAGAGTTATCGGTTATGGGAAGCTTTCCGACAAGAAATACCGCGATGAGACAGGGGTGTTTCTTGCTGAGGGTGTAAAACTTGCCGTAGAAGCGCTGACATGGGCGGATACGGCGGAAATTTTAATTTCACAAAAAGCGCTGGAAGCGGATTCGGCTGTCCTCGACATCGCGCGGATGGGGGCAGAGAAAAACATTCACCTCACGGTATTGTCCGACTCGGCGTTTGAGAAAATCTCAACCGAGAAATCTCCGCAGGGTGTTATCGCCGTCGTGCGATACCTAAGAAAAGAAGAAACAGAAGATTTTGTAACCTGGCAATCGGGGAAACGGTTACTGATGCTCGATGGCATACGTGACCCCGGAAATATGGGAACGATACTGAGAACTGCAGAAGCGCTTGGCGTTGATGGAGTTATTTTGTCGTCTTGTGTGGATCCGTATCATCCGAAAACTGTACGGGCGGCTATGGGAACGATTTATCGGATGCCGCTTTATTCGGTAAATGACGGAGTTTCTGTGGTTCGGCAGATGAAAGAGGGCGGAAGACGCGTTTTTGCCGCGGCTCTCGGGGATCATACGATGAAGCTCGGTGAATTTGAAACCAAATGCGACGACTGTATTATTATCGGAAACGAAGGACACGGTGTGTCGGAAGAGATTATTGCCGCATCAACGGCATGTCTTATGATCGAAATGGCAGGGAATACGGAAAGTCTTAACGCGTCGGCAGCCGCTGCCTGCATTTTGTGGGAATATTTCAGACGAAAGTAAATCAATACGAAAACATATCAGAGGTGTGATATGATGGAGGACAGAAATATATATTGGGTATGGCTCGCTGAACTGTTTGGGCAGGGGAATCGTCTTGCCGTTCGGGTGGCGAATATCGCAGGCGGTGCTCAGAGAGTGTTCGAGGGATTTTTCGATTCATACGAACCGGATGCGGAGATGGACAAAGAGACTTTAACGAAAGTCAGACATGTTGTGAGCAATCATTCGCTGGCAAGGGCGGAGAAGATCATCGAAACGTGTGATAAGATCGGAATCGCCATTCTGACACCGGAAAGTGACGATTATCCGACTCCTTTAAGAAGCCTTCAGGACATGCCACTCGTTCTCTATATGCGCGGGAAACTCCCTGACTGTGAACAGAATTTTCTCGCTACCGTAGTCGGTACGCGCAGTATGACGGAATACGGAAGACGAATCGCGTATTCACTCGGTGCAGGACTCGCATACGGAGGAGCCGTTGTTGTCAGCGGTATGGCACTTGGAACCGACAGCATGGCACTGATCGGCGCTCTCGAGTGCGGGGGACGTGTGATTGCCGTGCTTGGCTCGGGGGTAGACGTCATCTATCCGCGGGAACACACCTCGATTTACAATAAAATTTTAGAACATGGCGCCGTTATTTCCGAATACCCGCCGGGATCTCCTCCGTCAGGGCACCATTTCCCGGTCAGAAACCGCATTATGAGCGGAATAGCCGATGCTACCGTTGTTGTGGAAGCGGATGCCAAAAGTGGATCGCTGATCACGGCTCGTAGGGCAGAGGATCAGGGAAGAAAAGTGTTTGCCGTACCGGGAAAAATCGGAGAACCCGGTTCCGAGGGAACGAATGCGCTGATTTGTGACGGCGCAACTCCGGTTGTTTGTGCGGAGGATATTCTTTCCGAATTTGAATTTCTGTATCCGAACCACGTGAACGTGCAGGAAGCGCACGCACGGCTTCACCGAATGGATATGAACGTTTTGTCTCATAACGCGATGATGCGTATGAGAATCGGTACATCCGTGGATGGAAAGAACTATTACGGAAACGGGTCGTACGGTGGAAAACTCGAGGACGTGACAGGAGAGAAGAACACGCGTGGGGCGGGAATGTTTGCCGCGGAAAAAACGTCCAAACCGAGAAAAAACGAAGAAAAAGAAAATAAATATCAAAAAACAAAAAAACAAACTGTAAATTCTGATAAAAAAATCGTTCCTGCGAAAAAAATTGAGCTGGATACGCTTGATGAAAAAGACATCAAGGTATATAATAGAATGAAACCGAATGTACCGATCCTGCCGGACGAGCTGGTAAACGAGGAATCGTCGATCGACGTGATCATGGCATCGCTTATTGTACTTGAAATAGCGGGTGCTATCGAAGTCGGCGGGGGAGGATATTATATGCGTATATCGCCGGACGATATTATGCAGTCGGAAAATGATTGACGGAATTATATTATATTGAACGAAGGGAATCATAACAAATGGTGAATCTTGTTATTATGGAGTCGCCTCCGAAAGCAAATACGGTAAAGAGCTATCTCGGCTCATCATATAAAGTCGTTGCTTCAAAAGGTCACGTGCGAGATCTTCCGAAATCAACACTCGGCATTGACGTGGATAATAATTTTGAAGCGCATTATATTAACATCCGCGGACGCGGAGACCTTATCAAAGAACTGAAAAAAGAAGTGAAGAACGCTGACCGTATCTTCCTTGCGACGGACCCTGACCGCGAGGGTGAGGCGATTGCGTGGCATCTCGTAACGTGTCTCGGTATTCCCGCAGAAAAAGTAAAGCGCGTTACGTTCAACTCGGTTACGAAATCGGTGGTTAAGGAAGCCATCAAGCATCCGCGCGATATTGATATGAACATCGTGAATGCACAGCAGACCAGACGTATTCTCGACCGAATCGTGGGTTATAAACTCAGTCCGTTCCTTTGGAAAACGGTAAAGAGCGGCTTGTCGGCGGGACGTGTACAGTCCGTGGCAACGAGAATCGTTGTGGAGCGTGAAAACGAGATCCGCGCGTTTAATCCGAAGGAGTATTGGACGGCCGAGGCTGTTCTTGTGGCGAAGGACGGAAAAACGTTTGAAACCCGTTTTTATGGGGATGCGGCAACCAAAACGAAAATCGAACTGGAAAACGAAGAGTCGGCAAAGAAAATATACGAAGCAGTGAACGGAAAACCGTTCTTGGTATCGGAAATCAAAAACGGGAAGAGAATCAAGAATCCCGCGCCGCCCTTTACAACGTCCACACTGCAGCAGGAAGCATCGCGCAAACTGAATTTCCAGTCCCAGCGTACGATGAAGGTGGCACAGGAGCTTTACGAAGGAATCAATCTCGGAAGTGAATTCGGCGGCGTACAGGGTCTTATTACCTATATGCGTACGGACTCTCTCCGCATTGACGACGAAGCAAGAGCGGCGGCAAAGGAATATATTGTTGAAAAATACGGCGATAAGTATTATCCCGAGACGCCCCGTGTGTATAAATCCAAAGCAAACGCTCAGGATGCTCATGAGGCGATCCGTCCGTCCGGTACAAAACTGGAGCCGTCGTCAATCAAAAAATTCCTGACGTCCGATCAGTATAAACTCTATAAGCTTATCTGGGATAGATTTATCGCGAGCCAGATGGAATCTGCGGAGCTCTCAACCGTTCAGGCAGACTTTACCTGCAGCGATTATCTCTTCCGTGCAAACGGTTATACCGTAAAGTTTAACGGCTATATGGCGCTGTACGAGGAATCCACCGACGAGGCGCCGAACACGGATGAAAAGAACACGAGACTTCCCGCGATGGAGGAAAACGAGTCCCTTATATCCGAAAGCGTGAATCTTTCTCAGCATTTTACAGAGCCGCCGTCAAGATATAGCGAAGCATCTCTTGTAAAATTCCTTGAAGAAAAGGGAATCGGCCGCCCCAGTACGTTCACGGCGATTGTGACTCTCATTATTTCCCGCGGATACGTTAAGAGAGAGGGAAAATCCCTCGTTCCGACGCCGCTTGGGGAAGTTATTACGAAGCTGATGTGTGAGCATTTCCCCGATATCGTTAACTATCAGTTTACGGCGGAAATGGAAGATAAGCTTGACGCGATCGAAAACGGCAACGATACGATGCTGAACGTATTGAATGGCTTCTATGGCGGATTCAAAAACGAACTCGACGTTGCCCTCGAAAACGTAGCGGGCAGCGAAATCGAACTTCCGAACGAGGAAACAGATATCGTCTGTGAAAACTGCGGCAGCAAAATGATCGTGAAAAACGGTCGATTCGGAAAATTTGCGGCGTGTCCCAATTATCCGACGTGCAAAAACACGAAGCCTCTTGCTAAAACAGGAGAAGGTCTCGTTGAGAAAAAGGCAGAGATCGCTCCTACCAAATGTGAACTCTGCGGCGCGGATATGATCCTGCGTTCCGGACGTTACGGCAGTTTCTATGCTTGCTCACGTTACCCTGAATGCAAATTCACGAAGCAGAAGGTGCGTTCTCTCGGGGTAAACTGCCCGATTTGCGGCGCCGAAGTCGTAACCAAATACGGTAAAAACAAGACGGTATTCTATAGCTGCTCAAAGTATCCCGAATGTAATTTCTCATCGTGGGATATGCCGACGGCAGAGAATTGCCCGATTTGCGGCGGTATGCTGTATCGCAAAAAAGGGAAAAATCAGCTGATCTGCAAGGCAGAGGGATGCAGCTTTAAAAAAGACGTTGAAAACGTCACGGAAGAAAACGTGAGTATCACCGAAGAGATAACGGAGAATGAACTCGTATGAGCCAAATAAATATATTCGGCGCGGGGCTTGCGGGCAGTGAGGCTGCTTGGCAGGCGGCGAAAATGGGAGTTTCGGTGAGACTTTTCGAAATGAAACCTCACAAAAAATCCCCCGCGCACCACAGCAACAATTTTGCGGAGCTCGTTTGTTCCAATTCCCTGCGTTCTGCGGAAATTACAAACGGATCGGGACTCCTTAAAGAAGAACTGTTCCGTATGGGTTCGCTCATTATGGAAGCGGCCAAAAAAACGCAGGTAGCGGCGGGCGGTGCATTGGCAGTGGACAGAGATCTCTTTTCGGCATACGTTACCGAGAAGATTAAATCCTGTCCGAATATCGAAGTGATCGAACAAGAAGTTATCGAAATCCCCGCGGATGAGATTACCGTGGTGGCAACGGGTCCTCTTACGTCCGACGACCTCGCTGTGAAGATATCAGAAATGATCGGCGGCAAAAGTCTGTATTTTTACGACGCTGCCGCACCGATCGTGGATTTTGAATCGATCGATATGACAAAGGCGTTTTTTGCTACCCGTTACGATAAGGGAAATGCGGACTATATCAACTGCCCGTTCAGTGAAGAGGAATATAAGGCGTTTTATCAAGCACTGATCGGTGCGGAAGAGGCAAAACTGCACGATTTTGAAACGGGAGAAAAGCTGAAGGTGTTCGAAGGCTGCATGCCCGTTGAGGTAATGGCAAAGCGCGGCGAGGATACGCTGCGTTTTGGACCGATGAAGCCGGTTGGCATCCGAAACCCGAATACAGGTGAAGAATACTACGCAATCGTTCAGTTAAGACGGGAAAACGAAGAAGGAACGATGTATAATATTGTTGGATTCCAAACTCATCTGACGTTCCCCGAACAGCGTAGAGTGTTCCGGATGATTCCCGGACTTGAAAACGCCGATTTTTTGCGCTACGGTGTGATGCATAGAAATACGTTCCTTTGTTCTCCCGATCTTCTCGATGCGGATTATTCTATGAGACAGAATCCAAGCATCTTTTTTGCCGGCCAAATGACCGGGGTGGAAGGGTACATCGAGTCCACGGCATCCGGTTTCGTAGCAGGAATTAACGCGGCACTTCGCGCGCTGGGAAAGGATCCGTACATTTTCCCCGAAACGATGATGACGGGTGCCATGGCGCACTATATTTCTCACGGCGAAAAAACGATTTTCCAGCCAATGAATGCCAATTTTGGTGTCATGCCGTCTCTGGACGTGAAGGTAAAGGGCGGAAAACGTTTCCGCAACGAAGCTCTCGCAAACAGAGCGCTTCAGAAGACCGATGAAATCATACCGATATTGCAAAACTTAAAAAACGGAGATTGACATGAAAATTATTATTGACGCAATGGGTGGCGATAACGCTCCGGAGGAGATTGTAGCCGGTATTGCAGGCGCATCTTTGAAAACGAACTCTGATCTCATTGTTGTCGGAGACAAAGCGAAAATTGAAAAATGTCTTTCGGGCAAGCCGTATAACAAAGCTCGGGTTGAAATCGTACATACGGACGTTTCTATCACGATGGAGGATGACCCGCTTACCGTTGTTCGCTCCAAAAAGGATTCGTCGATGGGTGTCGGCCTTCGTCTTCTGAAGGATGAGGGAGATGCTTTCGTTTCTGCCGGAAATACGGGAGCACTTCACGCGGGTTCTTCGCTCATCATTCGTCCGATCAAAGGAATCAACCGTTCCGGAATCGCGACGATTCTTCCGTTTCCGCGCCCCATCCTTTTGATGGACTGCGGTGCCAACGTCAACGTGACGGCGGACTATCTTCTGCAGTGGGCGATCGTCGGCTCGGTTTATATGAAAAACGTACACGGTATTTCCTCTCCCGAGGTCGGTCTTTTGAATAACGGCACGGAAGAGCATAAGGGTACGCAGATTCAGATCGACGCTTATCAGAAACTCAGTGAACTCGATACGGTCAAATTTGTCGGAAACGTAGAGGCGAAAGAAATACCGTCCTCTCCTTGCGATATCCTCGTTACCGACGGCTTTACGGGTAACGTGACGCTGAAGTTGATCGAAGGAATGGCAAAATTCTTCTTCGGTACGCTTAAAGATATGTACACGAAAAATATGATGACGAAGATGTCCTTCCTCGTAATGAAAGATCAATTAAAGGGAATGAAAAACAGCTTCGACGCCTCCGAATACGGCGGTGCTCCTCTTCTTGGTCTGCAGAAGCCTGTCATCAAGGCGCACGGCAGTTCCGATAGACGCGCCATCGAGAACGCGATCAGTCAGGCAGAAAAGTTCGTGAACACACACGTCATCTCCGATATTACCGAACAGATTAGTTCGTATACCAAGAAAAACAACGCCGATATACAGACAAATAAGGAAAGCAGCGATGAAAAATGAACAAAAGCCAATCCGTGAACTGGAAGAACGCATTGGCTACACTTTTGAAAATAAAGAGATCCTGACGCAAGCTCTCACGCATTCTTCTTACTCCAACGAAATGAAGTCAAAGGGGGAGAAGGTCGCGTTTAACGAACGGTTGGAATTTCTTGGAGATTCCGTGTTGTCCATCGTTGTCAGTTCGTTTATTTTCGAAAAATATAAAAACAAACAAGAGGGAGATCTCACAAAAATCCGAGCTGCTGTCGTATGCGAAAAAGCACTTTCGAAATTTGCGGCAGAGATCGAACTCGGCCGTTATATGTATCTCGGTCACGGCGAGAGCATGAACAACGGAAGGAACCGTCCCTCCATTACCGCAGATGCCTTTGAGGCTCTTCTTGCGGCGATCTATCTCGACAGTGGGGAAGTATTTGAACGCGTGGAGGCTTTCCTCTTGCCGTTTATCGCCAAAGAGATCGATCATATCGCTGAAAAAGGGGTATTTGTTGACTACAAAACGACCCTCCAGCAGATCGTTCAGCAGGCAAGCGGGGAGATTCTGGAATACGTTCTTGTTGGGGAAAGCGGTCCCGATCACAGCAAAGAATTTCAGGTGGAAGCACGTCTTAACAGCAATGTGATCGGACGCGGCACCGCTAAAACGAAACGCGAGGCGGAGCAGCATGCGGCAAAAGAAGCTCTCGTTTTGTTTGGCGAGATCGAAGTATGAAAAACACCCACGTGAATATACCGGTGTTTATTCCCCACCTTGGATGTCCGAATATGTGTGTGTTCTGCAACCAACGCGCCATTTCGGGCGTCTGTTCTTTTATTCCGCACACCGCCCGGGAGACGATCGAACGGGTGCTCGGTACGACGGAAAAAGAGGGAATTACAAGAGAAATTGCCTTCTTTGGCGGATCCTTTACGGGAATTGATCGAGAGTTGATGATCTCACTTCTGGATCTTGCCGAAGAATACGTACGGGCGGGGAGAGTTTCGGGAATCCGAATGTCCACCCGACCGGATTATATTGACGACGAGATCGTTAATATTTTGAAAAAATATACGATATCCGCCGTGGAACTTGGCATACAGTCGTTTTCGGACGACGTTCTTGCCGCCTCCAAGCGTGGACACACCGTCGTGGACTCCGAAAACGCGATGAAGCTTCTTGTAAATGCAGGTTTTTCCGTAGTCGGACAGATGATGATCGGGCTTCCTTCTTCCTCCATCGAGGACGAGGTTAGGTGTGCCCGGAAAATAGCAGAGCTTGGCGCTTCGGCTGCGAGAATTTACCCGACGATTGTGTTTCGGGATACAGAACTCTGCGAGATGATGCACTGCGGACAGTACGTTCCGCTTTCCTTAGAGGAAGCAGTGCAGAGGAGTGCGGCGGTTCTTGAGGTTTTCGCGGGGTACGGTGTGGAGTGCTTGCGCATAGGACTGTGCGAAAGTGAAAATCTTCATTCCGATGAGAGCTTTGTCGCGGGACCGAATCACCCATCCCTTGGGGAACTTGTATACGGCGAGGTATATTACCGCGTGCTTTGTCGTGAGTTAGACAAAATCCCCACACCGGAGATTCATTCCTTTGCCGTTGAGGTACCGACGGGAGATCTTTCGATGGCAATCGGACAGAAAAAACGCAACAAAATACGAATAGAAAATAAATATCAGATAAAAAATATTAAATTTATTGAAAACTCTGCGCTGACGCGGTATAATATAATGATTGCATTAAAAAAATAATTCAGGGAGGGAAACGAGATTGTATTTAAAATCATTGGAACTGCACGGCTTTAAATCTTTTCCCGATCGTACTGTACTGAAATTTAATAACGGAGCAACGGTCATCGTTGGTCCGAACGGAAGTGGAAAATCCAATATTACCGACGCGATGCGTTGGGTTCTTGGTGAGCTTTCCTCAAAAAATATTCGCGGCAGCAAGATGGAGGATGTCATCTTTGCGGGAGCGAGTGATAAAAAACCGATGAGTTTTGCGGAGGTTTCCGTCACATTTGACGACAGTGAAGAACCGCGAGTTCTGCTCTCGCAGTATGACGAAGTAACCGTTACGAGACGTTATTATCGAAGTGGCGATAGCGAATATTTTATCAACCGTAAAAAGGTACGTTTGAAGGATATCTACCAGCTCTTTATGAATACCGGTATCGGACGCGAGGGATATTCGATCATCGGACAGGGTAAAATTGCCGAGATCGTTTCCAAAAAGAGCGAAGAACGTCGAGGCGTATTCGAAGAAAGTGCGGGTATTGCCAAGTACCGCTATAAAAAGACAGAATCCGAGAAAAAACTCGCCGAAACCGAAGCGAATATGGAACGTATTTCCGATATTGAGGACGAATTATCCCGCCGCATCGGTCCGCTGGAAAAAGATGCGGAAAAAGCGCGGAAATACCTCGAGATGTACGGCGAAAAGAAAAAGGTCGACGTGTCTCTGTGGCTGTACGACTCCGTCAGACTGAAAAATTCTATTGAGAAAACGGAAAACGATACGAAATTGTCTGCTCACGAGCTTGAAATGATCGAGGACTCCATCAAAGTGACGTCCCAACAGATAGAGCGTTTGTACGAGCAATCCCATACCAACAAAGAAGAGTCGCGGAAGAACTACGAAGAGACGACCGCGATGACAAAGAAAATGAGCGAAACGGAATCCGAATGCAGAGTTTTGATGCGTGAGAGAGTTCACGATGAAGCGATGCTGGAAAACGAAAAACTGCTCCTCGTTTCCGATAAAGATGCCGCGTCCAGAGAAACGGAAAAGCTTTCCGAAATCGGTAAAAAAATCGACATTCTGAGAGAAGATGGCAAGCGGGAATCGGAGTGTCATGAAGCTTTGTCGGGAAAGAGAATGAAACTTGACGAGTCGATCCGCCACAAGAATGATCGCCTGGATGCGCTTCTTCTTGATCAGAAAAAAGCGGAAAATCAACTCACAGACACCAAAGTCAGACTCAACGTGTTAAAAAACACCATTGACACGCAGGAAAAGAGAGCGAAGTCCATTCTTTCGGATATCGGTGAATACGATGACGAGATTGTCAAGCTCAAAAAAGCAGCGGACGATGCTCTGGGTCAAATGGAAGAATATCGCCGTGTGATCGCTTCTTACGACAAAGAAACGGCAGACATTGATGAAAAACTGCGAATGTTCGGTGAACGCCGTGTCCAGATCGAGACAAGTCTTCGTACCAAGCGTTCGGAGCGGGACTCTCTTGAGAGCCGTATTGCCGCGCTCAGCCGTATGCATGAGCATTTTGACGGATACAACAACAGCGTTAAGTTCGTAATGAACGAGGCAGCATCCGGCAGATTATCCGGTATTCGCGGCCCTCTTTCCCATCTTATTAAAGTAGAAAACAAATACATCGTTGCCATCGAAACCTCGATCGGTGCGGCTCTTCAGAATATCGTTACGGAAGATGAATTTGCGGCAAAGCGTTCGATCGAACTCTTAAAGCAGAATAATGCCGGCCGCGCGACGTTCTATCCCTTGACGACGATTCGTGCACAGGAGAGAGGCAGGGAATACGTTGGGCTTGAGAACCACCGCGGCTTCGTTGGCTGGGGAGATGAGCTCGTTTCCTGTGCGGAGGACTATCGGAATATTGTACGTTCTCTTCTTGCGAGAGTGGCGGTGTTCGATAACATTGATAACGCTACCGAGGCGGCAAGAAAAAAAGATTGGCGAATTCGTGCTGTTACCCTCGACGGTCAGCAGATCAATGCGGGAGGCTCTTTCACGGGAGGTCAGACAAAGCGCGACAGCGGTATGTTGTCACGTACCGTACAGATCGACGCGCTGAAGGAAGAACTTTCGGGTGTTACCGCAGAATTTGATCGGATCAGCGGAGATTTTGTGAAAATCGAAAAGCAGATTGAATCGGCAAACAGCGAAAAAATGGGTGTCGGTGAAAGAAAAAGTCTGATTGAAGCTCTCATCGGCGCTGAACAAAAGAGTTTCAGCGATGCCGACGGTAAACTGCAGGCGATGGTTTCCCTTACCGATACGATGCGTAAGGATATGAAAGATCTTTCCGAAAATACAGAAAAGAGCGGCGAAGATCTTGAAAAATTCGAGAATGAAATCGCGGCACTGAATCAAAAAATCTCCGAAATCTCAGCCGAGAGAGAATCGATTGCGACAGATCGCGGCACGGAAGAATTGGAGATGGCATCTCTTACCGAAGAATCCAATGAATCCCGTATCCGAATCGCAGAGATCACAAGGGATCTTGAGGCGGCGGTGCTGTCTCAAAAAGAAGCGGAGGAAAGACTCTCTGCTCTGCTTGAAAACCGCCGTGTGAGAGAAGAAAAAATCGCCACTCTCACGGAAAAAATCCAGAAAACTGGCGAGGATATCCTCGGAAAACAGAATGAGGCTGCGGAACTGGAAGAAAAAATTGACGTGCTCCGCGAAAAACAGTCTGCGCTTGAAAAATCCGGCGACGAGATCGAGACTCGCATCTCGCACTTGCGACGACTCGAAAAAGAGCAGAACGGTAAGAAGGATATTATCGTAGTGTCTCATTCGAAAAACGAAGCGAGACTCACAACATTGAAGGCGGAAGAGCAAAAGCAAGCGGCAAAAATATGGGATGATTATGAATTTACATATGCGGCAGCAGAGGCTTTTGCAGCGGAAAATGATTGCCACGCCATTGAAGATGGGGAAAGAAATACCTACCTTACCAAACAAACGGAACTGAAAAATAAAATACGCGCTCTCGGACACGTGAACGTGGAAGCGGTGGATGAATATAACGAGGTCAAAAAACGTTACGAATTCATTCACGAACAGCTTGGGGATCTCAGAAAATCCCGCGAAGAAATTTTGAAGATCCTCTCCGGTATCGAAGTGGAAATGAAAGAAATATTCCTCGAAGCGTTCGGAAAGATCAATCAGTACTTCAACGAAGTATTTAGTGAATTGTTTGGCGGCGGTCACGCGGAAGTCATTCTGACCGACCCCGAAAACGCGCTGGAATCGGGTATTGAAATCATCGCGGCTCCTCCGGGAAAGACGATCAAGAATCTGAATCTCCTCTCCGGTGGTGAGCAGGCATTTATTGCGATTGCACTTCTGTTTGCGCTGATACGCGTAAATCCGTCGCCGTTCTGTATTTTCGATGAAGTCGAAGCGGCACTCGATGAAGTAAACGTCGCTCGTGTCGGTAAATACGTAAAGAAATATTCCGATAAAATGCAGATCATTATGATCTCTCACCGTCGCGGAACAATGGATATTGCCGACTCCCTCTACGGTGTAACGATGCAACAGAGCGGTGTATCGAAGGTATTTACACTCAGCACGCCCGATGAAAAAGAGGCTATTCTAAAGTAAAATCTGGAGGACGAATATGGGTTTTTTTGATAAATTAAAAGAAGGACTTTCTAAAACCAAAAATGCGGTGTTCAGTCAGGTCAACGAAGTGGTGAAAAATTTCCGTAAGGTGGACGAGGAGCTCCTCGAGGAACTGGAAGAAATTATGATCTGCGCGGATATGGGAACGGCAACAACGGAGAAAATCATTGACGAACTCAGAGACCGTATCAAAACAAAAAATATTAAGTCAGCGGATGACGTAAAAGTTGAACTCATTGACATTTTAAAAGAACAGGTTGGTGAGGGGGAGGGACTCAATCTCTCCACCACTCCTTCCGTCGTTCTCGTTATTGGTGTCAATGGGGTTGGTAAAACAACGTCCATCGGAAAAATTGCAAACAATCTGAAAAAAGATGGAAAAAAAGTAATCGTTGCCGCAGCCGATACGTTCCGTGCTGCCGCGATCGAACAGCTTGCGGTTTGGTGTGATCGTGCCGGTGTGGAATTGATCCGCCAGAACGAAGGCTCGGATCCCGCGTCCGTTGTATACGATGCGATTGCTGCTGCCAATAAGAGAGAGGCTGACGTCTTGATTATTGATACGGCCGGAAGACTCCACAATAAGAGCAATCTGATGGAAGAACTTGCGAAGATCAATCGTATCATTTCTCGCGAACTGCCGAATGCTGCGCGCGAAACTCTCCTTGTTCTCGACTCTACAACGGGTCAGAACGCGGTGATGCAGGCAAAGAAATTCAAAGAAGCGGCGGATATCACGGGATTGATTCTGACAAAACTTGACGGAACCGCAAAAGGCGGCGCTGTATTTTCCATCAAAGATGAAATTGATATTCCCGTAAAATACATTGGTGTCGGAGAACAGATCGACGATATGCAGCCGTTTGACGCGAAAATGTTCGTGGAAGCTCTGATGGCGGATGACGGGGATGACGAGGACGAAAACGAATGATAAACGTGGTTTTGGCCTCCAATAATAAGAAAAAAATAGCCGAAATGGAAACTTTATTCAATGCGCAGGCGTCTAATGCAGTACGATTGATGACTCTGCGTGAGATCGGCTATTCCGACGATATTGTCGAGGATGGGGATTCTTTTGAAGAAAATTCACTCATTAAGGCGATGGTTCCCGCTTCGATGGGATATATCGGAATCGCGGACGACTCGGGACTTGCGGTGGATGTGCTGGATGGCGCGCCGGGTATTTTTTCCGCGCGTTATTCCGGAGAAGGTGCCACGGACGAGAGCAACCGTAAAAAATTGCTTTCGGAAATGAAAAACGTGGAGATGGCGGATCGTACGGCAAAGTTTGTATGTACGGCAACCGTGGTTTTTCCCGAGGACTCTCAAATAGTCGTTCCGGAGCAGTGGCAAATTCCGAGAGAACTGGCCGAGAAGCGCGGTATTTCCCCGGAGCGTGCTATGATCGTGCGCGGAGAATGCTACGGTAGAATTTTGTTTGAAGAGCGCGGAGAGGGCGGTTTTGGCTACGATTCACTGTTTTATTATCCGGAATTTGACGCCTCTTTTGCGGAAATTGCGGGAGAAAAGAAAAACGAAATTTCTCACCGTGGTGTAGCAATGCGGGAATTTACATCCCGTTTGCTTTCGATTTTGTCATTATAATGTAAGGAAGGTATCCATGCTTAACAGTAAACAAAGAGCGACGCTGAAGTCCGTCGCATCAAGAATGGACGCGATTTTCCAGATTGGAAAAGGCGGACTTGGAGATGAAGCGGTAAAATCCATTGATGACGCCCTGGAAGCGAGAGAGCTTGTGAAGATCAGTGTTCTTGACAACTCTGACGTAGACGCCAGAGAAACCGCAGAAGAAATCGCAGAACGTACGTCATCCGAAGTGGTGATGGTGATCGGTCGAAAGATCATTCTGTTCCGCGAATCCTCGAAACCCGAAAAGAGAAAAATTTCCACGTTGATTTGATATGAACGCGGAAAAAGAAAGAATCGTTCTGTTTGGCGGAACGTTTGCACCGCCGCACCTTGGGCACGTTCACGCTGTTCAAACGGCGATTGAGATATTAGCTCCGGATGAGCTGATTGTTATGCCGACCGCGATTCCCCCACACAAATGCAAAACGGCAGAGGACACACCGGAAGTGCGCTTTGAAATGTGTGTTTCTGCGTTTGGAAAAATCGACAAAGTAACGGTTTCCGATCACGAAATAGGGCGTGGCGGGATCAGTTACACGGTGGATACGTTGAAACACCTTACAAAACCGAACAGAGACATTTTTCTTCTTTGCGGTGGCGATATGTTTCTTACGGTGGAGAAGTGGTATCATTCCGACGAGATTTTCCGTATGGCAACCGTGGTCGGAATTCCGAGAGTGAACGATACAAGCGGGGCAATGCAGCAGAAAAAACAGGAGTATGAGAAAAACTTTTCTGCCCGCGTTTTATTGATCGGTGCGGATCCGTTTGAAATTTCTTCGACGGAAATACGTGACAAAATCAAACGCGGTGAGGGACTGTATGACTGTTTGCCCGAGGAAGTCATCCATATTATAGAGCGAGAGAAACTGTATTATGAATAATAACCACACCAACTTCACTCTGAGTGAGGGGGATATCGAAGAACTTGCGGTACTCGTCAAACCGTATTTGACAGAAAAGCGGTATCTACACACTCTTGCCGTAGCAAAAGAGGCAGAGAAGATCGGACGTATTTATATGCCTGAGAAAATCTGCGAGCTGATGGCGGCAGCCCTTCTTCACGATATAACAAAAAAGGAAGAGTTAAAAAAACAGTTGCATTATTGTGAAGAATTTGATATAATAGTAAAAGAGTTTGACCATTTATCCCCAAAAGTCTTTCACGCAAAAACGGCGGCCAAATTGGCAAGTCGGGATTTTGCGCGTTTTGTGAACGACGAGATCGCAAACGGCATTCGCTGGCATACGACGGGCCGTTTTGGTATGAGCGATTTTGAAGCAATCGTGTACCTTGCCGATTATATTGAAGAATCACGCGATTTTGAGGACTGCGTTCTTCTCAGAAATTATTTCTATGGAAGAATTGCGGAGGGGGATGATAAACGCGAGGTCCTCGTGGATACTATGATTTATTCCTTTGATCTGACAATCAAGAATTTACTGAGTGAAGGTGCGCTTGTTGACGACGATACAATAGGCGCCAGAAATTATTACCTGATCCATAAATCAGTAACTGCGCCAAAGCTCAGTAACTGATCCAAAAATCAGGTAGAGTTTAATTGCGAAAGGGTTTATCTGAAATATGAAGGATAACAATTTGGATAATAATTTGAACGACGACGTGTCGATGTATTATCCCGACGGAGATTCCGCGCATATCTCACGGGATGATCACGACGACGCTTTTCTGAATCAAAACAGAAAAAAGAAAGAGAGAATCCGTAAGAAGAATGCCAGACTCAAGAAATCACAGATTGCTGTGATTGCCGTTGTGTTTGCGATCTATCTTCTCATTATGTGTTTTGCAGCTTGGCTGATCTTCTACCGTCCTGAAACGTCCAAGCCGAACGAAGTTCCGTTCAATACCGATCCGTTCTATGACGATACGGAAAATGATCCGAACAAGCCGCCGCTTGACAACGAGTCCAATTCCGGAGATAAAGAATCCGGCAATGTGAAGAACGAATATATTGCCAAAGAGGGCGTATATAACATTCTTCTGATCGGTCAGGACGATGCGGCGAGCCTTGCCGACGTTATTATGCTCATCAACTGCAACACGCAGGATAATTCGATTTCGGTTATGCAGATTCCGCGTGATACTCTCGTGACCATCGGTGTTCTGACAAACAAAGCGAACGCAGCGTATTCGACTTTCGTTGGACAGGCGTACAGAGATGGAGAAAAGAATCACTACGTAGCTGCTGTGCAGAAATTTGCCGAAATGCTCGAACAGAGTTTGTGCATCAACATTCACCATACGGCGGTAATTAAACTGTCCGGATTTAAGAATATCGTCAACGCTCTCGGCGGCGTGGATATTTACGTTCCGAATGATATGTTCTACGAAGATCCTGAGCAGGAGCTGTATATCAATATTCCGAAGGGATATCATCATTTTGACGGATATCAAGCCGAATGCTTTGTTCGTTTCCGTTCGGGATTCCTTCAGGCGGACCTTGGCAGAGTCAATGCTCAGAAGATCTTTATGACGGCGATGTTTAACAAACTGAAGTCTACGATCAAATCCGTGGACGTGGCAACGCTGACCTCTCTTGTCAACCACGCGGTCAAGAATGTGAGCACGGATATGTCCGTATCCGATATTATGTATTACGCAAAGTTCCTTTTGAACGTGGGTCTCGATAACGTCAATATGCTGACAATACCCGGAAATATTGCCGACGACTACTACGTTATAAACAGAGCAGCAACGCTGAATGCGATCAATCAGTATTTTAATATTTACGAAAAGTCGATTCCGGCAACAATTTTTGACCGTGACCTGACGTTCTGCTTTGCCGATCTCCAGTATATCAGTAATGTGTATTATGCGCCCGCATCCAACGTTCTGGACGGCGTATATAATGCGGAAGTGATTGATAAAAATTCAATCCATATTCCGACCAAACCCGCAGCAGGCGAAGAATCAACCGAAACATCCGAAACTTAATGATGGAGGAACAGATGGACACCGAAAGAACAAAATTACCGATCGAAGAAACGTTTGGCGAGGATTCCCTCAATAATTCTTTGACTCTTGCGGAATTTATCGTTGCGATTCTTGACTCAAAAAAAGCACGTGACATTAAATTGCTTCACGTGGAAGCGCAGACCGTCATTACGGATTACTTCGTTATTTGTACGGGTACTTCCCGTACGCAGGTACGCGCCCTTGCGGATGAAATTGAGTATAAGCTTTCCGCTTATCAGGTAGCACCGAGCCACACAGAAGGTGCAGATACCGGCGTGTGGGTTCTCCAAGATTACGGCTCGGTAATCGTGCATATCTTCAATACGGAATCGAGAGAATTCTATAAACTCGACAAGCTGTATCTGGATACCACGGAGCGCGATATTTCATCGCTCATTACAAAGGATTAAATTTTGAATTTTCATAAGGGTAGGAAACATCAGACATGAGATACGATTTTGACAGAATTGAAAAAAAGTGGCAGCAGAAGTGGGATGAGGGACACGCATTCCACGCAGAAGTCGATCACGATAAAAAGAAATTCTTTACACTGATCGAATTCCCGTATCCGTCCGGTCAGGGTCTTCATATCGGACACCCTCGTCCGTATACAGCGATGGATATTATTTCCCGTAAAAAGAGAATGGAAGGTTATAACGTTCTTTTCCCGATCGGTTGGGACGCGTTTGGTCTGCCGACTGAAAACTATGCCATCAAGAATCATATTCATCCGACCATCGTTACTGAGCAGAATATCAAGCGTTTTACTGAACAGCTCAAATCGCTCGGTATGAGCTTTGACTGGGAGAGAGAGATCAATACCACCGATCCCTCCTATTTCAAGTGGACGCAGTGGATCTTCCTGCAGCTCTATAAGCATGGTCTTGCCTATAAAAAAGAGATTGGCGTAAACTTCTGTACTTCTTGTAAGGTCGTTCTTGCTAATGAAGAAGTCGTTGGCGGCGTTTGTGAACGCTGTGGCAGCGAAGTTGTTCAGAAGGTAAAGAGCCAGTGGATGCTGAAAATCACGGAATATGCGGACCGTCTGATCGACGACCTTGCAGATCTTGATTTTATTGAACGTGTAAAGGCGCAGGAAATCAACTGGATCGGCAGAAGCACGGGTGCAGAAGTCGATTTCCAGACTTCGGAAGAAGAAAAGATCACCGTATACACCACTCGCCCCGATACATTGTTCGGTGCAACGTATATGGTAATCGCTCCCGAACACGAATATATCAAAAAATGGGAAGATAAGATTAAAAATATTGACGAAGTCAAAGCATATCAGACGGAAGCGGCAAAAAAATCCGATTTCGAAAGAACGGAACTCGTGAAAGACAAAACCGGCGTGCGTCTTCAGGGCGTTACGGCGATCAATCCCGTAAACGGCAAAGAAATTCCGATCTTCATTTCCGACTACGTACTCGCTACTTACGGTACGGGTGCTATTATGGCGGTTCCCGCGCACGATACCCGTGACTGGGATTTTGCTAAGAAATTCGACCTTCCGATCATTGAAGTTGTTGCGGGCGGTGACGTTCAGAACGAAGCGTTCACTGACGTGGAAACCGGTACGATGGTAAATTCCGATTTCCTCAACGGACTCGAAGTTGCGGACGCAAAGGTTAAGATTATCGAATGGCTTGCGGAAAAGGGAATCGGTCACGCAAAGAAAAACTTTAAGCTTCGCGACTGGGTATTCTCCCGCCAGCGTTATTGGGGCGAACCCGTTCCTATGGTATACTGCGAAAAGTGTGGCTGGGTTCCGCTTCCGGAATCCGAACTTCCGCTTCGTCTCCCCGACGTAACGGATTACGAGCCGACGGATAACGGCGAATCTCCCCTTGCTAAGATGACGGATTGGATTAACACCACGTGTCCTCACTGTGGCGCTCCTGCAAAGAGAGAAACCGATACGATGCCGAACTGGGCAGGTTCTTCCTGGTACTTCCTCCGTTACTGTGATCCGAAGAATATCGACGCACTCGCAGCAAAAGAAGCACTTGATTATTGGATGCCCGTTGACTGGTACAACGGCGGTATGGAGCACGTAACTCTCCATCT